>DATABK010000722.1:0-2564 GCA_036259695.1 Actinomycetes bacterium
GGGCGTCCTTGCGCACCCGGGAGCGGTGGACGTCGGACTTGTCGGCGATGTTGACCGCCGCCGACACCGGCGACACGGGATGGCCGAGCTCCTCCTCGTGGTTGCCGATGGCCCCGATGACCAGGCCGATGTCCTCGGTGGCCATGCCCAGCTCGGTGAGGACGGGCAGGGCCAGCAGGGCCGAGGTCTGCGGGTGGTTCTGGCGCGAGATGACGTTGCCGACGTCGTGCAGGTAACCGGCCACGGCGGCCAGCTCGGCCAGGTGGCGGTCGTGGCCGAGCCGGTCGAGGACGTTGAAGGCGATGTGGCCGACCAGGTTGGCGTGGCGGAAGCCGTGCTCGGTGTAGCCCAGCCGGCCGGTGAACTGGTCGGCCAGGGCGATGTAGGTCTGGATCGTCTTGTGGCCGGCGACCTGGTCGAGGAGGCGGAGCTCGCCGGCGTCGGGCCGGCGCTCCGGGAGGCTCATCGTTCGGGGCGCTCCTCTTCGTCGGCGACCTCGGTCGCCCCGCCCACCGGGTCGGGGTTGACCTTGCCCGAGATGGCCCGGCGGTTGAGGCGGGCCTCGACGCCTGGGGACAGCTCGATGGTGACGATCTCGCCGTCGAAGCGGCGGATGGTGCCGATGAACCCTGCCGAGGTGACGATCTCGTCGCCCAGCTGCAGCGAGGACTGCAGCGACTGCAGGGCCTTGAGGCGGCGCTGCTGGGGGCGGATGAGCAGGAAATAGAAGACGCCGACCATCAGCACGAGGACGACGAGCGACCCGCTACCTTCCATGGATTCCGACCTCCGAGGGTGCCGATGCGGCGGCAATCCTACTCCGGGTTCCTCTCGAAGAGGGAGCCTGGGGCGGGGGCCGCGCCGGGGCCCCTCGGCTCCTCGACGCCGAGGTGGGCGAAGGCGGCCGCGGTGGCGACCCGTCCCCTTGGGGTGCGCTGGAGGAAGCCGAGCTGGAGCAGGTAGGGCTCGGCCACGTCCTCGACCGTGTCCTGCTCCTCCCCCACCGACACGGCCAGGGTGGCCAGCCCGACGGGGGCGCCGCCGAAGCGCTCGCACAGCACCCGCAGCAGGGCCAGGTCGAGCTTGTCCAGCCCCAGGCGGTCGACCTCGAACAGCTCAAGGGCGGCCTCGGCCACGGCCTCGTCGACCGACCCGTCGGCCCGGACCTCGGCGTAGTCGCGGACCCGGCGCAGCAGCCGGTTGGCGATCCGGGGGGTGCCGCGGGACCGCCGGGCCAGGACCTCGGCCCCGGCCTGGTCGATGACCACCCCGAGGATGGCCGCCGAGCGGGTGACGATCGCCTGGAGGTCGGCCGGGCTGTAGTAGTCGAGCCGGGCCGAGAAGCCGAAGCGGTCACGCAGCGGCGAGGTGATCAGCCCGGTGCGGGTGGTGGCCGCGACCAGGGTGAAGCGGGGCAGGTCAAGGCGCAGGCTGCGCGCCCCGGGGCCCTTGCCGAGGACGACGTCGATCTGGAAGTCCTCCATGGCCGGGTACAGGACCTCCTCCACGGCCCGGGGCAGGCGGTGGATCTCGTCCACGAACAGCACGTCGCCCGCTTCCAGGCCGGTGAGGATGGCGGCCAGGTCGCCGGCCCGCTCCAGCGCCGGCCCGGAGGTGATCCGGAAGCCGACCCCGAGCTCGGCGGCCACGATCGCGGCCAGGCTGGTCTTGCCCAGGCCCGGCGGGCCCGAGAACAGCAGGTGGTCGGGGGGCAGGCCGCGCCGGCGGGCCGACTCGAGCACGATCCCGAGCTGCTCGCGGGCCCGGGCCTGGCCGATGAACTCCTCCAGCTTGCGCGGGCGGAGGCTGCCCTCGTTGGCCCGGTCGCCGTCGTCGGGCCATGGGTCGAGGATGTCGGCGGTCACCGTGCCGACCCCAGGTTGCGGAGGGCCATCCGCAGCAGCTCCTCGGTGGCGTGCTCGCCGGCGTCGGGCGGGAGGGCGGCCAGGGCGGTCTTGATCTCGGCCGGGCCGTAGCCGAGGGCGCCGAGGGCCTCGCGGACCTCGGCGTAGGCCGGGCGGCCGGCGGTCTCGGCCGGCAGGTCGGGCTCGCCCTCGCCGAGCTTGCCCTTGAGCTCGAGGATGAGCCGGGCCGCGCCCTTGCGCCCGACCCCCGGGACCAGGGTGAGGGCGTCGGCGTCGCCGGCGCTCACGGCCCGGCGCAGGGCGTCGGGGGCGTGCACGGCCAGCACGGCCAGGGCCAGCTTGGGCCCGACCCCGGTGGCGGTCAGCAGCTGCTCGAAGGCCCGCCGCTCGTCGGTGGTGGCGAAGCCGTACAGGGCCAGGGTGTCCTCGCGGACGTAGGTGACGGTGTGGACCAGGACCTCGCCGTCGCGGGGCAGCCCGGCCGCCGCCTTGGGCGTCAGGAACACCCGGTACCCGACCCCGCCGACCTCGATCACGGCCCCGTCGGCCAGGACCTCGAGCAGCCGCCCGCGGAGACTGGCGATCACCGCCGCACCCCCTTGGGGACGCCGGCGCCCTTGGCCAGCCCGGGCGAGGTGGGGGCGGCCCGGGCCAGCCAGTCGGCGGCCGAGGCGGCCCCGATGGTCCCACCCCCGGCCC
>DATABK010000723.1:0-9876 GCA_036259695.1 Actinomycetes bacterium
CCGGATCGCTGGGTTGACCCTGAGGGATGGGGCCATCACCGGCTCCAGGATCCAGACCACCGCAGGAACCGCCGACATCACCGCAGGTTCCGGGTTGGGGATCGCCGGGAGGTTGGGGATCGCCCCACCAAGCGGTCCGTCAGCGAGCCGTCCATGGTGGCGGCGCCGGTATGTGGTTCCGGTTGCCCTGCTGGTCCTCTTGGGCCCGCTACGCTGCCGGAACGGTCATCTCCCAGTCCCGCGAGGCCGGCGCGGGCGTCCTGCCCGACACGACCATCAGCCTCGTGGTTGCCACGGCCCCGCCACCGCCGCCATCGACCGCGCCACCGGCACCGCCCCCAACCGCGCCGCCACCCAATTGCCATTCGTCCTACGAGGGGGAGTGCCTCAAGGTCGGCATCGGTGACTATGACTGCGCTGGCGGCTCAGGCAACGGTCCCAACTACGTGCAAAGCACGGTCCGAGTGGTCGGCCCCGACGAGTTCGACCTGGACCGCGACGGCGATGGTTGGGGATGCGAACCCTGAAGTCGTCAGGCTGTCGTCACGGTGGACTCAGCCCGGCCATGCCCACTGGGTCACCTCGGGGATGTCCTCGCCGTGCTCGCGGGTCCAGGATCTGGCCCGTAGGCGGGCGTCGACCATTCGCTGGCGCAGGGTGGCGGCTCGGGGACCGAGCCCAGGGGTTCGGTCGATGACGTCCATGACCAGGTGGTAGCGGTCCAGGTCGTTGAGCATGACCATGTCGAAGGGTGTGGTCGTGGTGCCCCGCTCCTTGAAGCCGCGGACGTGCAGTTGGGCGTGATTGCGGCGCCGGTAGGCGAGCCGGTGGACCAGCCAGGGGTAACCGTGGAAGGCGAAGATGACTGGCCGGTCCTCGGTGAAGAGGGTGTCGAATTCGCGGTCAGGTAGCCCGTGGGGGTGCTCGGATTCCGGCAGCAGGCGCATGAGGTCGACCACGTTGACGACCCGGATCCGGAGCTCCGGCAGTTCCGTGCGAATGATTGAGGCGGCCGCCAGGGTTTCAAGGGTCGGGATGTCACCGGCGCAGGCGAGCACGACGTCGGGGAGGGTGTCGGGCCCTCCCTCGGAGCCGGCCCACTCCCAGATCCCGGCGCCCCGGGCGCAGTGCAGAGCCGCGTCCTGCACTGACAGCCAGTCCTGCTGGGGTTGCTTGCCGGCGACGACGACATTCACGTAGTGCCGGGAGCGCAGGCAGTGATCAACGGTCGACAGCAAGGTGTTGGCATCCGGGGGCAGGTAGACACGCACGATCTCGGGCCGCTTGTTCAGGACGACGTCCAGGAACCCTGGGTCCTGGTGGGTGAAGCCGTTGTGGTCCTGGCGCCAGACGTGCGAGGACAGCAGGTAGTTCAGGCTTGGGAGCGGCCGTCGCCATGGCACCTGAGCGCTGGCCTGGAGCCACTTGGCGTGCTGGTTGAACATCGAGTCGACGATGTGGATGAACGCCTCGTAGCAGGTGAAGACACCGTGGCGGCCGGTGAGGAGGTAGCCCTCGAGCAGCCCTTGGCAAATGTGCTCGGACAGGACCTCGATGACCCGGCCGGCCCGGTCGAGGTGCTCGTCACCGGTGTGGACCTCGGCCTGCCAATCGCGGCCGGTCACCTCGAGAATGTCCTGGAGCCGGTTGCTGGCCAGCTCGTCCGGCGCGAAGGTCAGGAAGTTGTCCGGGTTGCGGCGGGTGACGTCGCGCAGCCATCCCCCCAGGACCCGAGTGGCCTCGTGGCGGGTTCCGCCCGGGCCCTCGACCGCGACGCCGTACTGGCGCCAGTCGGGAAGCCGGAGATCCCGCAGCAGGCGGCCGCCGTTGGCCACCGGGTTGGCGCTCATGCGTTGGTCGCCGCTTGGCGCCAGCTCAAGCAGCTCGGAGACTGGCCGGCCGGCGTCGTCGAACAGCTCCTGCGGGCGGTAGGACCGCAGCCAGGCCTCGAGCACCTTGCGGTGCTCGAGGTTGGTGCGAGCGGCCGGCAGTGGCACCTGGTGGGCGCGGAAGGTGCCCTCGACCAGTTGGCCGTCGACGACCGGTGGGCCGGTCCAGCCCTTCGGGGTACGGAGCACGATCATGGGCCACGAGGGCCGGGACGAGTCGTTTCCCTGCCGCGCCGCGCGTTGGATGTCGGCGATCCGGTCCAGGCAGCGCTCGAGCATGGCCGCGAGTGCTTGATGGACCGCCGCCGGCTCGTCCCCGGCGACAACCTGCGGCTGGTAGCCGTAGCCGCGGAGCAGGCTCAGCAGCTCCTCCTCCGGGATCCGGGCGAGCAGGGTCGGGTTGGCGATCTTGTACTCGTTGAGGTGGAGCACCGGCAGTACGGCTCCGTCACGGGCCGGGTTGAGAAACTTGGCGCAGTGCCAGCTGGTGGCCAACGGCCCGGTCTCGGCCTCGCCGTCACCGACGACGCAGAACACGACGAGGTCCGGGTTGTCGAAGGCGGCGCCGTAGGCATGCAGCAGCGAGTAACCCAGCTCGCCACCCTCGTGAAAGGAGCCGGGAGTCTCGGGTGCGCAGTGGCTCGGCACCCCGCCGGGGAAGGAGAACTGGCGGAAGAATGCTGCCATCCCCTCGGCGTCCTGGGAGATGTCGCTGTACAGCTCCGAGTAGGTGCCCTCCAGCCAGGCGCAGGCGTTCGGGCCCGGCCCCCCGTGGCCAGGGCCAGCGATGTACACGGCGTGCAGGTCACGCGCCTTGATGACCCGGTTGGCGTGCGCGTAGAGCAGGTTGAGGCCCGGCACGGTGCCGAAGTGGCCCAGCAGCCGCGGCTTGACGTGGTCGGCCTGCAGCGGTTCCCGCAGCAGCGGGTTGTCCATCAGGTAGATCTGCCCGACCGAGAGGTAGTTGGCTGCCCGCCACCATGCATCCAACCGCCGCAGCTCCTCACCGCTCAGCGGACCCGGTACATCGGTCAGCCCGTAGGGCTGGGGAGCGCGCGTCTCCCCGCTGCCCGTCTCGTGGCTGTCGGCCGCCGTGTCGCCGCCCATGCTGGCCAGCTCTGTCATGCGTCCACCCTCCATAGGGCCGGCTTGCCGCCTGTCAGGGCTCATGACGTTCCTAGAACGCCGAGCTGCGCGTTGGCCGTCATGCGAGCGACCACGACCATACTGCTACGCGGCGGCCTGCTGGGGACGAGCCGAGCGCGGGCCGCTGGGGCGCTCCCGTGGTTGCTGCCCCTCCGGTAGAGGGAGGCGCTTGAGGGTGAGGGCGTTGACGGCCACGATCAGGCTGGAGCCGGACATCGACAGGGCAGCGATCTCGGGCCGGAGCACCAGGCCGAACGCGGGCTCGAACACGCCGGCGGCGATCGGCAGGGCGACGGCGTTGTAGCCGATCGCCCAGCCGAGGTTCTGGCGCATCTTACGTAGCGTGCCGCGCCCGATCTGGAGGGCGGTGGGGACGTCCAGGGGGTCGGAGCGCATCAGGACCACGTCGGCGGTCTCGATGGCCACGTCGGTGCCGGCGCCGATGGCGATGCCCAGGTCGGCCTGAGCCAGGGCGGGGGCATCGTTGACGCCGTCGCCGACCATGGCGACCTTGCGGCCCTGCTGCTGGAGCTCGGCCACCTTGGCCGCCTTGTCGCCTGGCAGGACCTCGGCGATCACCTGGTCGATGCCGAGCTCGCCGGCGATCCGTTCGGCGGTGGCCCGGTTGTCGCCGGTCAGCATCACGACCTGGACGTCGGCGTCATGCAGGGCCTGGACGGCGGCGACCGAGGTCTCGCGGGGGGCGTCGGCGATGGCGAACAGGCCCAAGGGGCGGCCGTCGGCGGCGGCCATCACCACCGTGCGCCCCCCGCTGGCCAGCTCCTCACGCCGAGCGGCGAGCGGGCCCAGGTCGACCTGCTCGCGTTCCATCAGTCGGCGGTTGCCGACCGCGACCCGGTGGCCATCGACGGTGGCGACTGCCCCATGCCCGGGGACGTTCTCGAAGCGGTCGGCGGCCAGTGAGTCCGCCCCGGCCTGCTCGGCGCGACGGACGATCGCCTCGGCAAGGGGATGCTCCGACTCCCGCTCGACCGCGGCCACCAGCCGCAGCAGCCCGGCCTCGGCGGCCCCGTCGGCAGGGACGACGTCGGTGACCTCGGGTTCCCCCTTGGTGAGGGTGCCGGTCTTGTCGATCACCACCGTGTCGATCCGAGCGGCGGTCTCCAGGGCGATGGCGTGCTTGAACAGGATCCCGCGCTGGGCGCCGAGCCCGGTCCCGATCATGATCGCGGTCGGAGTGGCCAGCCCAAGGGCATCCGGGCAGGTGATGACGACCACGGTGATGGCGAACAGCAGCGCGTCGGTCAGGGGCCGGTCGGTGGCCAGTGCCCACACCGCGAAGGTGAGGCCGCCACCGACCAGGGCCACCAGCACCAGCCAGAACGCCGCCCGGTCGGCCAGCCGCTGGCCAGGCGCCTTGGAGTTCTGGGCCTCCTGCACCAGCTTGACGATCTGGGCCAGGGCCGTGTCCGAACCCACCTTGGTCGTCCGGACCCGTAGGGTGCCGTTCTTGTTGATGGTGGCGCCGATGACCTGGTCGCCGGGCCGCTTGTGGACGGGCAGGCTCTCGCCGGTCACTACCGACTCGTCGACCTCACTTTCGCCGTCCTCGACCGTGCCGTCGGTGGCGATCTTGGCCCCCGGGCGGACCAGCAGCAGGTCACCGACGTGGACCTCGGCCGTGGGGACCTCGACCGGCTGGCCGTCGCGCAGCACCACCGCCTTGGGCGGGGCGAGGTCGAGCAGGCTGCGGATGGCGTCGTTGGCCCCGCCGCGGGCGCGCATCTCGAACCAGTGGCCCAACAGCACGAACGCGGCCAGGACGCTGGCCGCCTCGTAGAACACCTCGCCGCCGCCGGTGAGGGTGACCGCGACCGAGTAGAGCCAGCCGGCCCCGACCGCGACCGCGACCAGCACCATCATGTCCAGGGTGCGGGCGCGCAGGGCGCGGACGGCGCCGTCGAAGAAGATCCAGCAGGAGTAGAAGACCACCGGCAGGCTGAGCAGCAGTGACCAGACGTCGTCGCGCAGCCCGAACGGGGCGGCGAGCTCGAAGCCGAGGACCTCACGGCCGATCGGGGACCAGAGCAGGATGGGGACCGAGAAGATGGCCGCGACCAGGAACCGGTTGCGCATGTCGGCGACCATGGCTTCCATCGACATGCCGCCGTGCCCGCCATGGCCCATCATCTCGTGCGGGGACCGCACCTCCTCCGCAACAGGTGCAGCGTGCCCACCATGTCCGCTTTCCGGAGCGCCGGCCGCCTCCGGCTGGTGCTGCTCGCGCTGAGTTGGTGGCGCTTCGGTCTCGACGGGGGCCGCGTGGTGGTGGCTGTGGCCGTCCGGCGGGTCGGGTTCCATCAGCGGGTCGCAGATGTGCTCGGGAACCGACTGGCCAGAGCAGTGCAGGCCGCATTCCTCGACCCAGCGGCGCAGGTCGGCCAGCGAAGTCCGCGCCGGGTCGTAGACGACGGTCGCGGTCTGGGAGACGGGATTGGCCTCGACCCGCTCCACGCCCGGCCGGCGGCCGAGCACAGCCTCGACCACCGCCTTCTCCGAGCCGCGGAGCATGGGCCGGACGTCAAGGACGGCGGTCACCCGCTTCGGTTCCTGCATCAATTCCTCCCTCTGCCACTATCGCGGCCGGCTACGACGCAGTGTAAGAGCTACTGCAAGGAGTGCCCGGGACCTACTTCTTCCACCCCCATGCCGGGGTGCAGCTGGATCGGGGCTTGTACGGGTGCTGATCGTGGAGGACCGGGATGACCGAGCTCATCTAGAGACGAGCGCCGAAGGTGGCCAGCAGCCACGCGGCGGATGCGGCTGGCAATGGCATGGCGTCGTAGTCGCGGTCGGGATGGCCTACTCGGCGCCGCTGGCGGCAGGATACCCCTAGAGGGTATGATCCAGCTGACCACTTGCGAGGAGGCTGGGTGATGGCGACCGAAACCATCTCGGTTCCCGAGATTCACTGTGACCACTGCAAGTCGTCCATTGAGGGCGCCCTGGCGTCCATCGGCGGTGTCGAAGGCGCCACCGTCAACATCGCGGCCAGGACGGTGACGGTGACCTACGACGACGCGTCGGTCAACCATGGCGACCTGGTGGAGGCGATCGAGCAGCAGGGCTACGAGGTCCCCGCCCAATAGCGGATGTACTCGGCTAGGGCGAGAGGCGAGATGCGAGATGTGCAGATGACCGAGACCACCCGCGAACCCGCTGCCACGTCGGGACCCGGCGAGCTCGACTTCGAGGTCGAGGGCATGACCTGTGGTTCCTGCGCCGTGCGGATCGAGCGTGTGCTCGGTCGGCAGCCGGGCGTGGCCAGCGCCCAGGTGAACTTCGCCACCGGCAAGGCCCGGGTCGCCCCCGGTGGCGCGGTCGACGTCGGTGACCTGCAGGCCGCGGTGGAGCGGATCGGCTACCGCATCAGCCCGGTCGGCGACGGCGAGAAGGCCGATGCCGAGGCGGAGGCTGAGGCCCGCTGGCGCCGGCGGCTGCTGGTGGCCGTGCCGCTGTCGGTGGCCCTGGTCGGGCTGGCCATGGCCCCCGGCGGGGTGATGGAGCAGCCCTGGGGCCGGCTGACGGCGCTGGCGCTGGCCACGCCGGTGCAGTTCTGGGTCGGCTGGCCGTTCCTGCGTGAGGCCGCCCGGCGGGCCCGGCGCCGCACGGCCAGCATGGCCACGCTCATCGCGATGGGGACGCTGGCCGCCTACGGGTTCTCGCTGGCCCAGCTGCTCACGGGTGGGATGGCGCTGTACTTCGAGGCGGCCGCGGTGATCATCACCTTCGTGGTCCTGGGCCGCTTCTTCGAGGCCCGGGCCAAGGGCCGCGCCGGCCAGGCCATCCGGGCCCTGCTTGAGCTCGGCGCCAAGGAGGCGCGGGTCGTCCGCGACGGCCGGGAGGTGATGGTCCCGGTGGAGCAGGTGGCGGTCGGCGACCTGCTCAAGGTCCGCCCGGGCGAGAAGGTCCCGACCGACGGCGAGGTGGTCACCGGGGCCAGCGCGGTGGACGAGTCCATGCTCACCGGCGAGTCGGTGCCGGTCGAGAAGGCGGTCGGGGACGCGGTGACCGGGGCCACGGTGAACACCAGCGGCGTGCTCACCGTGCGGGCGACCCGGGTCGGGGCCGAGACTGCGCTGGCCCAGATCGTCCGGCTGGTGGAGGAGGCCCAGGCGTCCAAGGGGCACATCCAGCGGCTGGCCGACCGCGTGGCCGGGGTGTTCGTCCCGGCCGTGATGGCCGTCGCCCTGGCCACCTTCGCCGGCTGGGCCCTGCTGGCCGGAGATCCGCAGGCGGGGCTGGTGGCGGCCGTGGCCGTGCTGATCATCTCCTGCCCGTGCGCGCTCGGGCTGGCCACGCCGATCGCGATCATGGTCGGCACCGGCCGGGGGGCTGAGCTGGGTGTGCTCATCAAGGGAGTGGAGGTGCTGGAGCAGACCCGCCGCATCACGACCGTGGTCTTCGACAAGACCGGCACCCTGACCCGGGGGGAGATGGCGCTCACCGACGCCGTGCCCGCCCCCGGGCTGGACGAGGCGGAGGTGCTGCGCCGGGCCGGGGCGGTCGAGGCCGACAGCGAGCACCCGATCGGCCAGGCCATCGCCGCCGCGGCCCGCCGGCGGGTCGGCCCGCTGCCCGAGGTGACCGGGTTCCAGGCCCTGGCCGGTCGTGGCGCCCGGGCCGAGGCCGACGGCGCCACCGTCTGGGTCGGGCGGGAAAAGCTCATGGCCGACGCCGGCCTGCACCTGCCCGGGGCGCTCGAGGAGGCCGTCGAGCGGTTGCAGGAGGCCGGCAAGACGGCGGTCTTCGCCGGCTGGGACGGTGAGGTACGCGGCGTGCTCGCGGTCGCCGACACCCTCAAGGCCGACGCCGCCGAGCTGGTCGCCCGCCTGCACGGCATGGGCCTGGAGGTCGCCATGCTGACCGGCGACAACGCCCGCACCGCCCAGGCGATCGCCCAGCGCGTCGGGATCGACAGGGTACTGGCCGAGGTGCTCCCAGACGACAAGGCGGGGGAGGTTGCGCGTCTCCAGCGGGAGGGGCACGTCGTGGCCATGGTCGGTGACGGGGTCAACGACGCGCCCGCGCTCGTTCAGGCCGATCTTGGGATCGCCATCGGGACCGGCACCGATGTCGCCATCGAGGCCAGCGACCTGACCCTCATCCGCGGCCACCTGGCCGGTGTGGCCACCGCGATCGAGCTGTCGCGGCGGACCTACCGGACGATCGTCCAGAATCTGGGCTGGGCCTTTGGCTACAACGTGGCCGCGATCCCGCTGGCCGCTCTCGGCCTGCTGAGCCCAATCGTGGCCGGGGCGGCCATGGCCTTGTCCAGCGTCAGCGTGGTCGGCAACTCGCTGCGCCTGCGTCGCTTCGGCGGCGCCGGGTCCTGACCGTCCGCCGTCTCCTGGATACGACACCGTGTCCTAGCTGATCTCGTCGAGAGCGCCGGACCGGTCCGTCGTTGGAGGTCCATTGGCCAGCGAGCCGCACGGGCAGAACCAGTCGGGGAATCGGCCGTCAGGTCAATGCGGTGGGCACAGGTCGGCCAGCAGCCCAAGGAAGGAGACGTGCTCGAGGATGTGGTCCAGGGCCACAGCGGAGGCGAGCAGGAGCAGTCCCGCGGGCAGGTACACCAGCAGCCGTCGTCCGACCGCCAGGCCGCGAGTCGGCGCCGACCGCAGCGCCTCGAGTCGCTCCGCCACCGTCTCGGGAGTCGTGAACGCGGCGATGTCCGGCATGGCGGCCAACTCGGCGACCCGCAGCAATGCGGCATGGACGCTGGCTCGATCCGACGAGCGAGGTCCTGCCGCCGCCTCGTCCGCCCACCGCTCCACGGCACAGCGCAGCGCGGTCACTCCCCGGCGGACCATGGGCAGCAGCCCCAGACTGCGCTCCACAACGCGGGCGAGCAGCAGATACCGCTGATGCCGATGCCGAACGTGCGCGACCTCGTGGCGCATGACGGCGGCCAGCTCGTTGTCGGATAGGGCGGTGATGAGCCCACGGGACATGACCACCTGCCCAGGGCGACCGGCGGTGCTGAAGGCAACAAGCTCCTCGCTGGGCAGGACGACCAGCCGGTGGCCGCCGAGCGTGCGATGCCAACCGATCTCCTGGGCCACCCTGGCCGTGTGGTGTCGCCGCCGGACGCCAAGCGCCGCGCGGCCGGCCAGTAGCGCGATGACGACAGCGGCAACCGCCGCGGCGATGCCAACCGGCGCCCCGCCCGGAGCCACGTGCTCGCACATGTCCGCGATGTCCTCCAGGCCGACGGTCCGGAGCATGGTTGGAGCAGCCTGGATGGCCAGGCTTGCTTCGAGGACGATGGCGCCGGCCGCGAGCAGCCCCGCGCAGGCCCTGGACCACTCGGCCGGCGGGAGCCGGCGGCCCAGCGGACGCGCGCAGGCCGGCAGGCCGAGCAGGCCCAGCCCGCTGAGCAGGAGCAGCAGCGTCATGGCGACCGATAGCGGTTGAGGAGCCGGCGAAGCTGGGCCCGGTCGGCCGGATCCATGCCGTCAAGGAAGTGGCTGAACACCGCTGACCGGTCCCGGCTGTCGGCCAGCAGCTCCTCCATACGGGCGGCCACGTACTGCTCGCGGCTGACCACCGGGTGGTAGGCGTAGGCCCGCCCGTCGCGGTGACGCTCGACCCGGCCCTTGTCGCACAGGCGCACCAGGATGGTCATGACGGTCGTGTACGCAGGCGGGTCCTGCAGGCGCTGGTGCACCTCACCCGGGGTGAGCCAGCCGCCCTGGTCCCAGAGGACATCCATGACCGCGCGTTCCAGCTCGCCCATCGACCGCCTGGTCATCGATCCCCTCATGCGTCCTCGCTGCGCCGATCTCGGCAAGAGCCTACCTGGTGTGGCGGGGAG
>DATABK010000724.1:0-5901 GCA_036259695.1 Actinomycetes bacterium
TCGGTGGAGGCCGGCGAGGTCGACATCGGCATCTTCGCCCTCGAGAACTCCAACGGCGGGGTCGTCTACGAGAGCGTCTACGCCATGGCCGCCCACCGGTTCCGGGTCGTGGACCTGTTCGAGATCGACGTCAACCACACCTTGCTGGTGCATCCCAGCCTGCCGGGGCGCGAGAGCATCGAGCGGATCGCCTCCCACCAGCAGGCCATCCGCCAGTGCCGGATGTGGCTGCGCCACCACTTCCCCACCACCCTGGTCACCGAGGAGCCCGACACCGCCGAGGCGGCCCGCATGCTCGCCACCGGCGAGCTCCCCGTGACCACGGCCGTGATCGCCGCCGAACGCTGCGCCGAGCTGTTCGGCCTACGGGTACTGGAGCGGCGCATCCAGGACCTGAAGTTCAACTTCACCACGTTCGTGGCGGCCGGCCCCCCGAAGGGATGACGCCGGAGGGGTTCGGGGAACCCCAAGGGGGTGCCCCGATGGATCGGGAGGCGCGACGAAGGGTGTCGCTGGCCGTGCGGGCCGGGGAGGCGGTGACCGACCCGTCCCTGGCCCCGGCGGCGGTCGAGCTGGCCCGCCAGGCCCAGCGCCGCCTCGAGGACCGCACCCTCCCCAACGCCCTGCGCATCAGCGGCGGGGTCGTCCTGGTCTGGCTGGTCCTGGTCGCCCTCCCCTTCACCATCAGCACCGGCTTCAACCCGGCCGCCCTGGCCGCCGGCGTCGGCGTCGGCTTCCTGCTGTTCAGCGTCATCCTGCTGCTCGGCCGCCGCCAGCTCCGCCTGGCCCGCCGGGCCGAGCAGCGCAACCTCCGCCTCCTGGACGGCGGCGGCTAGACGCGTTCAGCGGGCGAGCAGGGCCCGGGTCTCGGTGACGAAGTAGACGACCGCGACCAGGGCCAGGAAGACCCCGACGGCCAGGCGCAGGCGCCGCTCGGCCGTGCGGATGGTCAGCGAGGCCCCGATCCTGGCCCCCGGGACCACACCGACGGTGAGCAGCACGGCCATACGCCAGTCGACGTCCCCGAGAAACGCGTGGGTGATGGTCGCCGGCACCCCGAAGATCCCGACACAGACCAGCGAGGTCGCGATCGCCGACTTGAGCGAGAGCCCGAGCAGCTCAGTGAACGCCGGCACCATGATCACTCCCCCACCGATCCCCAGCAGCCCCGACAGCAACCCCGCCACCAACCCGATCCCCGCCGCCACCCACCGCCGCCGCGGGGTCAGGGGCGGAGGCTCGGCGTTGTCGGCGGGCTTGTCGGCCGGTGGCGTCGGAGAAGTGACGGCGGTGCGCCAGGCGGTGAAGGCCAACAGGACGGCGATGAGAAGGAGCAGCACGTGGCCGCCGCCGGGGATGGCGTGGGAGAGGAGGGACCCGCCGACGACGGCGAGGAGGCCGGCGGCGGCGGCCGGGGTGATCAGGCGCCGGTCGATCAGGCCCTCGCGGCGGTAGCGGAGGGTGCCGGAGATGGCCCCGGGGAGGATCGAGGGCAGGGTGGTGCCCACCGCGACCAGCGGGGCCGCGCCCAGAGCGCGGAGGCCGGGGTTGCTGACGATGGCCCCGCCGATCCCGAACAGGGCGCTCAGCACCCCGGTGACGAGCCCGAGGAGCAGGGTGAGGAGGTCGCGCAGCGGGCCGGCCGGCATGGCCGTCAGCCGGCCGGCCGGCGCAGGGCGGCCGCCACCTCCGGCCTGGCGAACTCCTCCAAGGCGTAGGCGGCCGCCCGCACCCCCCGGTAGTACTGGGCCAGGAGCAGCCGCTCGTTGGGGGCGTGGATCCGGTCGCTGGGGAGCATGACCCCGAGGTAGACGCAGGCCGCGCCGAGGGCGTCGGACAGGGCTCGCTCTGGGCCCGACCCACCCTCGCGGTAGAACAGCGGCTCCTTGCCGAACGCCCTGGCCACGGCCCGGGCGGCGGCCCGGTTGCCGGGATGGTCGAGCGGGGTCAGGGCCGGCTTGACCCCACCGAAGGACCGGACCGAGACCTCGACGTGGTCGGGCACCCGGTCGCGGACCCAGCGCTCGAACAGCGGCTCCAGCCGGGCCGGCTCCTGGTCGGCGACCAGCCGGAACGACACCTTGGCATGGGCCTCGGCCGGGATGATGGTCTTGCTCCCGACCCCGGTGAAGCCGCCCCAGATGCCGTTGACGTCGGCCGTCGGGCGCCCCGACATCCGCTCCAGGGGTGTGTACCCCTCCTCGCCGGGCAGGGCGCCGACCCCGGTCACGGCCCTGAACCGGTCGGGGTCGAAGGGCACGGCGGCCATGTTGGCCCGCTCCTCCTCGGTCAGGTCGACGACGTCGTCGTACCAGCCACCGATGGCGATGCGGCCGGCGTCGTCCTTGAGCCCCGACAACAGCGTGACCAGCTCGGCGACGGCGTTGGGGACGGCGCCCCCGAACGAGCCCGAGTGCAGGTCGGCCGGGGCGGTGCGCAGGTCGACCTGGAAGTAGATGAGCCCCCGCATGGCCGTGACCAGCGAGGGCACGTCCTCGGCGACCATCCCGGTGTCCGAGACACAGATCAGGTCGCAGCCCAGCCGGTCGGCGTGCTCGCCGAGGAAGGCGTCGATGGTCGGCGACCCGGACTCCTCCTCGCCCTCCACGAAGAACTTGACGTTGACCGGGAGGCGGCCGTCGGCGGCCAGCAGGTGCCGGATGGCCGAGACCTGGAAGTGGACCTGGCCCTTGTCGTCGGAGGCGCCGCGGGCGTGCAGGTGGCCGTCGCGCACGGTCGGCTCGAACGGCGGGGTGACCCACTCCTCCAGCGGGTCGGCCGGCTGCACGTCGTGGTGGCCGTACACGGTGACGGTCGGCGCCTCGGCCCCGGCCCCCAGCCACTCGCCGTAGACGGCGGGCTGGCCGCCCTCGACGGCCAGGACCTCGGTGTCGAGCCCGGCCGCCTCCATCAGCCCGGCCAGGTGCTCGGCCGAGCGGCGGACGTCGCCGGCGCGCTCGGGGTCGCTGGAGACCGAGGGGATGGCGCACCACTCGGACAGCTCGCGCACGAGCGCGTCCGCCTCGGCCTGGACGAAGGCGTCGATGTCGGCCACACAGATCTCCCGGGAAGCACGCTGAAGTGGACCAAACGGCGACAGGAGGCTACCAGAGGGCTCCGGCGTTGGCCGGTTCGAGGCCGGCCCGACCGGGTAGCTCTCTCGCTGCGATGCAGTCGAAGGTGCGGATCGGCATGGTCGGGGCGGGCGCGGTCGCGGCCCGCCACGTGCGGGCCCTGCTGGCCATGGACGGGGTCGAGGTGGCCGCGGTCGCCGACCCGGCCCTGGAGCGGGCCAAGGAGCTGGCCGCCGAGGCCGGCGCGGCCGCCTACCCCAACCACATGGAGCTGCTGGAGGCCGAGCGCCTGGACGCCGTCTACATCTGCGTCCCGCCGTTCGCCCACGGCGCCCCCGAGCTGGCCGTGATCGACGCCGGGCTGCCCATGTTCGTCGAGAAGCCGGTCGCCATCGACCAGCAGACGGCGGCGGCGATCGCCGGCCGGCTGGCCGGCCGGTCGCTGATCACCTGCACCGGCTACCACTGGCGCTGGCTGGACATCTTCGACCGGGCGGCCGGCCTCCTGGCCGACCGTCCGGCCCGCCTCGTCCAGTGCTCCTGGCTCGACAAGGTCCCCCCGCCCCCCTGGTGGCTCCGCCGCGACGGGTCGGGCGGCCAGACCATCGAGCAGACCACCCACGTCCTGGACACCGCCAGGGGCCTGGCCGGCGACGTCGTCGAAGTCCACGCCTTCGGCGCCCGGGCCGCCGCCGGCGGGGAGCAGGCCGCCGAGGAGGCCGCGCTGCCGGCCGCCGACATCCACGACGTCTCCGTGGCCACCCTTCGCTTCGCCTCCGGGGCGGTCGGCACGGTCGCCTCCACCTGCCTGCTGCCCCGGCTCCACCGGGCCGGGGTCCACGTGGTCGGGGACGGCTTCTCGCTGGAGCTGACCGAGACCCAGCTGCTGGTGGAGGCGGACGGCCGGCGCCAGGCCTGGACGGCCGACGCCGACGCCCGGCCGCGGCCCGACCGGGACTTCGTGGCCGCCGTGCGTGGCGGGGAGGACCGGATCCGGGTGCCCTGGCCCGAGGCCTACCGGACCCATCTCCTGGCCTGTGCCATCACCCGGTCGGCCGACGAGGACCGGCCGCTCCTCGTGGAGGGCACCGGGGAACCTCGACGGGGTTCCCCGGTGGATCGGGAGCCCTCCGGTGGCTGACCGGCGGCCGGTGCGGCTGCTGGTGATCGAGCAGCCAGGGGTGGCCCGCCTCGTCGACGAGGACGAGCCGGCCCCGGCCGGGGGGCAGTTCCGGCTCGAGACGCTCTACACCGGGCTGTCGGCCGGGACCGAGCTGACCTACTTCAAGGGCACCAACCCCTACCTGCACGCCGCCTGGGACAAGCGGCTGGGGGTGTTCCGGCACGACCGGCCGGCGACCGGGTTCCCGGTGCGGGCGCCCGGCTACATGGAGGTCGGGCGGGTCACCGAGACCAGCAGCGACGCTGTGGCCGTGGGTGACCTGGTGGCCATGGCCTACGGGCACAAGACGGCCCACACCGTCGACCCGGCGGTCGACCGGTTCGTGCCCCTGCCGCCCGACATCGACCCGTTGCTCGGGGTCTACGTCGCCCACATGGGCCCGATCTGCGCCAACGGGCTGCTGCACGCCGCCGCCGAGACGGCCGGGCCGGGGGCGCTGCAGCTCGGTGACGGGGTCAGGGGCCGCCAGGTGCTGGTCACCGGGGCCGGGGTGGTCGGGCTGCTGGTGGCGCTCCTGGCCCGTCACCACGGGGCGGCCGAGGTGGTGGTGGTCGACGCCACCCCGGCCCGGCTGGCCGTGGCCAGGGCGCTCGGCCTCGAGGCGGTCGACGACGCCGACGGCGCCGCCTGGCGGGCGGTGAAGGAGCGCTGGCGTCGCGACCCCACCGACTGCGGGGCCGACGTCGCCTTCCAGTGCCGGGGCCGGACGGCCGCCCTGGCCGGGGCCCTGCGCAGTCTCCGGCCCCAGGGCACGGTCATCGACCTCGCCTTCTACCAGGGCGGGGCGCCCGACCTGGCCCTCGGCGAGGAGTTCCACCACAACGGGCTGACCATCCGCTGCGCCCAGATCGGCCGCGTCCCCCGGGGCATGGCCCACCTGTGGGACCGGCGCCGCCTGGCCGCCGAGACCATCGACCTGCTGCGTGCATCCGGCCCGGCAATGCGGGAGCATCTGATCACCGACCTGGTCCCGCTCGGCGACGCGCCAGCTCTCCTGACCGAGCTGGCCGGCCGCCGTCGCCACGTCCTCCAGGCGGTGTTCGCCTGTCCGGCCGCCACGGCCTAGACGAGACGGGAGAGGGGACGCTGATGGACACCGCCAGCGAATGGGTCGTCGTCGGCATCGACAACGGCGGGAACAGCAACAACGCCACGATCCTCGACGGGTCGGGACGGTTCCTGGTCGACCGGCTGGTGGAGACCCCCAGCCGCGTCACCGAGGGCCCCGAGGTGGCCATCGAGGCCATGGCCAAGGCCGTGGACAACGTGCTCGACCTGACAGGCCTGGCCCTGGAGGCGGTCCGGGGGGTGGGGCTGGACACGCCCGGCCCGGCCTCGGCCGACGGGGTCATCTCCTCCAAGGGCGCCACCAACTTCGCCCAGCCGGCCTGGCGCGGCTTCGACGTCCGCGGCGCCCTGGAGGCCCGGCTGGGGCTGCCGGTGGTCTACAACAACGACGCCAACGCGGCCGCCCTGTACGCCCACCACGTCCGCTTCGGGGACAAGGCGGGCGGCCACTCCTCCATCTCGGCGATCGTCGGCACCGGCCTGGGTGGCGGGGTGATCGAGAGCGGCCGGGTCATCAAGGGCGCGGCCGGCATGGCCGGGGAGTTGGGCCACGTCCAGATCCCCACCCACGGCCTG
>DATABK010000725.1:0-3833 GCA_036259695.1 Actinomycetes bacterium
AAGGTCACGGCGAGGAAGAGCAGGAAGACGACGATGGCCGCGACCAGGAGGCCGGCGAACGCCGTCACTCCCGTCAGTGACCCAAGCCCCAGCAGGCCGAGCACGACCGCCACCACCACGGTGATCAGGACCAGCAGGACCAGCGCCACGATGACGCCGACGAACCCCAGGAACCCGACTCCGAGGCTGAGCAGCGAACGCTCGCGGGCCGTGTCGGCGGCGCCGCGGAGCATCCGCGGCAGCAGCCACAGCAGCAGCACGCCGATGGCGAGGATGCTCACGTACCGCCGCAGGATGTCGAGAATGCGGTCGGCCACGGTGGGCTCCTCCGCCCCCTCGGGCTCGGCGAGGTTGACCCGCTCGCTGCCGCTGACCGAGCCGCCCCGCGTGTAGTTGCCGGTGGAGCCGAGGACGCTGCCGGCGACCGTGCCGTCCATCTGCATCCGGCCGGTGCCGAAGATGAGGTCGCCGCCGATCTGGCTCTCCGAGGCGACGGTCGCCTGCCCGGCACCGAGGAGCACGTCCTCGCCGACGCGCCCTTCGATCCGCGCCTGGCCGGTGCCGGCCCGCAGGTCACCGTCGACCTCTCCGGTGACCGTGGTGCTGCCGGCGCCCACCAGCACGTCGCCGGTGACCGTGCCGGCCACGATGACCTGGCCGCCGCTGGCCACCAGGTCGCCGTCGACCCGGCCGTCGACCCGCACCGTTCCCGCGGAGGCGAACAGGTCGCCCTGCACCGTCTCGCCGGCGGGGATGACCACCTCCTGGCCGCTGCGGCGCACCTTCCCGCCCAGCTCGGTCTGCTGGGCGGCGGCCGTGGCCGACAGGGATGTCAGGGCGACGGCCAGGAACACGAGGGTCTTCATCACTGGACTCCCTTCGGAGCGCTTGTCGTACCTCCGTCGCGGGCCACGTTGAAGCTGAACATCATGCCGCTCTGCATGTGCTCGGCGATGTGGCAATGCGCCATCCACAACCCCGGGTTGGTGACGTCGAACAGGATGTCGACGGTCTGGCCGGTACGGACCAGCACGGTGTCCTTCCAGACCAGGTTGGGCTCGGCGACCCCGTCGCGGGCCAGGACCAGGAAGCGGCCCGCGCCATGCAGGTGGAAGGGGTGGTGCATCGGATGGTCCGACGCCATCTCGTTGACCAGCCGGATCTTGACCCGGTCCCCGACGGTGAACCGCCAGTCGATGGCGGGGCTGTCGGCGCCGGTGGTCCGGTCGAGGAACTTCCAGTGCATGGTGGCGGTGGTGCTCATACGGTTGACTTCCACCATGTCGTCTTCCCATTCGATCCCGTCGGTCGTGCCGTGGCCCATCTCGAGGTGGCCGTGAGCGCCGTGGTCCATCGCGCCATGGTCCATCGCGCCATGGTCATGGCCATCGGCGGGCATGGCGACGGTGCCGGTCGCGAGCAGCTTCATGCCGCACTTGGGGCAGCGGCCGGGCTGGTCGCTGGTGACCTCGGGATGCATGGGGCAGGCGTAGGTGACCGGCCCCGCGTCCGCCGGCATCGCCGCCGGGTCGTCCATCTGGGCGACCAGGGCCAGGACCTTGTCCGGCGGAGCGGCCAGCCAGCGGTCCAGCTGCTGGCGTTCGGCCTCCAGCTCCGGGGCTCGGCGCAGCACCTTGAACGCCCGCGCAGCCGGTGACGGCGCCGCCCGGTCCTCGCTGACCGTGATCGTGGCCAGCCGGTAGACCCGGTCCGGGGTGTGGTGCTCCAACGCCAGCTCGCCCGGCTGGTCGACCAGGACGTCGACCACCGCCCGCTCCGAGGGGGACAGCAGCACCTCGGACACGAACTCCTGGTGCTCGACCCGGCCACTGTCGCCGCCGACCAGCTTCAGCCGCGCCCCGGGCACGGTCACGTTGAACACCCGGGTGTTGGCGGTGTTGGTCAGCCACAGCCGCACCACCTCCCCCGCCCTGGCCGACAGGAGGAGTTCCGGGTCGCCGCTGGTCAGAAAGACGTTGCCGAAGCGGCCCATGGCCGCGTAGCTGGTCTCGGCCGGGCTGAACGGCGCCACCTTGCCGTCCTCCAGCAGAAGGTCGTCCAGGGTGAGCACGACCTCGCCGTCAACCGGGGGCCAGTAGCCCGCCTCGGCCGGCACGACCAGGATGTTGCCGTACAGGCCGAGCTCCTGGGTGTAGTCCTCGCGGATGTGGGGGTGGTACCAGTACAGGCCCGCGTCCGGGAACTGGATCCGGTAGGTGAACCTGCCGCCCACCGGGATGGGCGCCTGGGTCTCGTGGGGGACGCCGTCGTAGCGGTTCTCCAGCCGCAGCCCGTGCCAGTGGACGGTCGTGTCCAGGTCGCCCTGGTTCTCGACCTCGACGATGATCTCGGTGCCCTGCTGGACCTTGAGGGTCGGCCCCGGGATGGAGCCGTTGTAGCCGAGCATCCGCACCGTCGTCTCGCCAAGGCGCTTGGCCACCGGCCCGACCCGCAGGTGCAGGGTGTCGCCGTGGCCCAGTTCCAGGACCTCGGGCCGGGTCGCCTCCGGCAGCCCGGAAGGGTCGGTCGGGAAGGAATCGGCCGCCATGCCGGCGCCGTGTTCTGGGATCTGCACGATCGTCTCTCCTTCTTGTCAGCTGGATGAACGGTTCCGGCGCAGGAACTGGGTGCCCACGTCGACGGGCGCCGGCCGGGACCGCCGGATCGGTGCCGCCCGCTCTCCGAATGTGAGGTCAGGAATGAGGTCGAGATCGCCGGTCAACGGCGCCGGCTGGCGCTGGTCGGCCGCGATGTAGAGGTTCAAGGCCCCGGTGCCGGCCAGCACCTCATACGGGCCAGCACGTCCGCGGCGTTCGCCCCCTCCAACCCCAGCACGACCACCGCCGTCGGCTTCCCCGGATCATGGACCGGTGCCGCGGCCGTGTCGACCGGGACGGGCGGCGCGCTGCCGCCTCGGGCGGTATAGATCTCTCCCGTCGCTCCGGCAATCCCGAGCGCGGCCGCCGCGCCCGGCACCACCAACCCCACGAACACCGTCGCCGCCACCCCGCGGACTGTCCGCCACCGGCTCACAACCCAACCTCCGAATCGAAGACGTCTTCCCGGTCAGGCTAGGAAGCGACCGCGGCCGCGTCTTGAACGGAATTCACCTGCTGGGCGTCATCGGCGTCGGCGGGGCGGGTCCGAGCCAGGAACCCGGTCGGGGTGGTGCCGGTGAACTGGCGGAACTCCCGGACCAGATGGGCCTGGTCGGCATAGCCGACCTCGGCCGCCACCAGCCCCCAGTCCAGCCGCCCCCGGGCCTGGTCCAGGCGCCGCCACACCCGGTCGAAGCGGACCAGCCGGGCCGCGGTCTTGGGCCCCAGCCCGACCTGCTGGCCGAACCTGGCGATCAGGTGCTTGTGGCTCCAGCCGACCTCGCCGGCCAGCTGGCCGATCGGCACCGCCCCACCGGTGGTGACCAGCCGCTCCCAGGCCCAGCCGACCTCGGGGGCGGGTCGCGGCCCGCGGTCCAGCCGCTCCAGCAGGAACTGGTCCAGCAGCGCGAACCGCCCGGGCCAGCTCGGGGTCTCGCGGAGTCGCTGGGTGAGCTGCCGGCCGTCGCGGCCGAGCACGTCGACCAGGTCGACGGTGCGGCCGCTGAGCTGGTTCATGGGCAGGCCCAGGATGCGGTAGGCACCCAGCGGGGACAGCAGCACCTCCAGGTACGAGGGGGCGCAGGCGCCCTCCAGGACGATCGAGGAGCCGTGGGCGCCCAGAACGAACGCCGGCGGCCGATAGGGCGACTCGGCCAGCTTCACCACCAGCGGGACCGCCGTGGTCGCGGGCAGGACCAGGTGCCGGGGGGTGGTGGCCTCGGTGAACCCGACATA
>DATABK010000726.1:0-2746 GCA_036259695.1 Actinomycetes bacterium
GGGTCGTCGCCGTCGAACCCGTCGACCAGCAGGGCCAGGCGGCCGGGGAGGTGGTCGACGTCGAAGCGGACCCGGTACCAGACCGGGATCGGCCACGGCCGGTCGGGCTCGACCGGGAGCTGGTAGGCCCAGGCCCCGGCGACCACCGGCTGCCAGCCGGCCTCGTCCAGGTCCGGGGCGGCGTACGCGTCGGCGGCGGTGCCGTCGGCCTCCGGGCAGGCCACCCAGCCGGTGGCGACCAGGGCGTTGTCGTCCTCGGCGGTGAACGTCCACGGCCCGGTGAGGTCCAGGGGGGTGTGGACGGCCCCGCCCACTTCTTCCTCGGCTCGGCTACCCTCCCGTTCGGGGGCCCGCCCAACCGGGGGCGAGGCTGAGGGCTGGGCCGGGGCGGCCCGGGCGGCCGCCGAGGTGTCAGTGCTGGAGTCGGGGCCGGTGACCACGAACACCGACCCGACCGGGGGCAGGGTCAGGTCGAAGCCGGTCCAGCCGTCCTCCCGGCTGGCTCCGGCGGGTCGGGCCTCGCCGCTGGTCGGGTCCCACAGCGCCGGGGTGCGGTCGCCGGGGAGCCGGACCCGCATCGCCTGGGCCTCGAAGGTGGTGTTGACCAGGAACCACAGGTCCCGCCCGTCGCGGCGGCGGTGCAGGCAGAACACCTCGGGGTTGGAGATGTCGATGTCCGGTTCGATCAGCGACCCGACGGCCTCGGCCAGGGCGGCGGCCAGGCCGTCCCGGCCCGGCCCCGGCGCCTCGGACAGCACGGTCGGGTCCCCGGCCAGGAACGCCCCCGCCCCGCCGCCCGGGTGCGCCTGCCGGGACAGGGCGAACCCGCCGCCGCCCCCACCGGCCGGCGTGCCCAGCAGCGCCTCCAGCCGCCCGCCGGCATCCTCCAGCCCGTCCGCCCCCAGGGCGGCCTCGGGCGCGAGCAGGACCCCGAGGACCTTCCCGCCCCCGGCGGCGAACCGTTCCAGGGCGTCCAGGGTGGCCGCCCGCACATGGGCCATGGGCGGCACCACCACCAGCTCGTAGTCCTCGTCGGCGACCCGGACCCGGCCGCCGTCGACCTCGGCGGTGGCCAGGACCTCCTCGTCCAGGTAGTCGAAGTCGTGGTGCAGCCGCAGCAGCGTGTCGGTGAGGACGTTGAGGCCGTGCTCGACGGCCTGGCTCTGGGGGGTGCGGGTCTGGGGCAGGTAGCTGGCGAACATGGCGTTGATCGGCCACAGCACGGCCACCTTGGCCACGTGCCGGCCGCCCGAGAGCAGCTCCGAGGTGCGGCTGATGTAGGCCGAGAACTCGCCGTACCAGGGCCACCAGGGGTACTGGTAGAACATCGACGGCGGCCAGTCGCGCTTGCGGGCGCCCTCGAAGGTGTAGTGGAACCCGTGGGGGTTGAGGAGGTTGACCCCGAGCACGTACTCCCAGTCGGCGATCCACTTCATCCGCTGCATGGTGGCGTCCATGAAGATGCCGCCGAAGCTCTCGCAGATCAGCCGGGGGCTGCCGGTGTGGTGGGCGGCCGAGGAGGCGACCTTCATGGCCACGTGCTGGTCGGGCTGCTCGCGGGTGCCGATCACCGGGTACAGGTGGTCGACGGCGGTCACGTCCATCTGCTCGTAGTGGCGGAACAGGTTGCCCTCGACCCGGACCATGGCCCGCAGCCACTCCTCGTAGAGCAGGTGGGCGGTGAACAGCACCCCGTGGTCGCGGCACCAGTCGCGGATCTGGCGGTAGTAGGCCTGGCTGTAGAGCTCGGTGGTCGTGCAGTAGAAGTCGTGGCGGGTCCGGGCCGCGTCCGGCCGGACGTCGAAGAACAGGTCGATCAGCCGCGAGCGCAGGTCGTAGCCGTTGCGCTCGCGGAACCGCCGGAACATCCCTTTGGTCCAGGGCACGATCGGGTTGTCGCCGGCGGTGAGGAAGTAGTGCATGGCCGGCTCGTCGGAGTAGAACCCGACCAGCGAGCGGCCGTCGGCGTCCCGGTCGCCGTTGCCGAGGGCCTGGAGGTAGGGGGCGTAGCCGAGGCGGAGGAACTCGGCCGTGGCCTCGGGGTCGAGGGCGTCGATGTAGTACTCGGCCCGCTTCTCGACCAGGTAGCACAGCCGCCAGGTGCCGGGCGGGACCTCCCAGGGCACGACCTTGGAGAACGACAGGTTGGGGGTCAGGTCGACCACCTGCCCGTCGGAGCCGATGGCGAACGCGGCCACCGGGGTGGAGCGCTGGAAATCCAGGTAGCGGCTGTCCTCGCCGGTCAGGCACATGAACCACGGCCCGGTGATGGTGAACGACACGCACTCCAGGTACCGCTGGGCCAGGTCGGGGCGGGCCTTGAGGACGCGCTTGTCGGCGGTGCCGCTGGGCCAGTTCATCTCGTCGTAGATCCAGGCGGCCAGCCCGAGCCGGTTGGCCTCCTCGACCCCAAGGCGGATGCGGTCCAGGTACGTGTCGCCCGCGTACGGCGTCTCCAGCCCGTAGCGGCCGTGCAGGATCACGCCGGGCATCCCCTTGTCGCGCAGCTCCCCGAGCTGCCAGCGCATCTCGGCGGGATCGAGCGCGCCGTTGAGGAACCAGAACGGCAGGATTCCGTACTCGCGCGGCGGCGTCCGGAAGTCCTCGATCACGCGACCGTCACCGTGGCCTTGACGAACCCTGCAGGCTTCTCCGCCGCCGTCGCGAACGCCGCGCCGACGTCCTCGAGCCCGAAGCGGTGGGTGACGAGCTCGTCGAGCGCGATGCGGCCGGACGTGAGCAGGCG
>DATABK010000727.1:0-5177 GCA_036259695.1 Actinomycetes bacterium
GGTGGGGTCCGGGTAACCCCGTGGGGGTGCCCCGGTCGATCGGGAGGGGTCCGGGAAGCCCCGAGGGGGTGCCCCGGTGAATCGGGAGGGACTGTGAACGGCGCGCGGCCCGGGACCTCCGGGCGGGTGCGGGTCAGGGACGACCTGGCCGGGCTGGTGCCGTACGGGGCACCCCAGCTCGACGTGCCGGTGCGGCTCAACACCAACGAGACCCCGTACGCCGTGCCCCCCGAAGTCATGGACGACCTGGCCGAGGCCGTCCGGGGCCTGGAGCTGCACCGCTACCCGGACCGGGAGGCGACCGAGCTCCGCGAGGCCCTGGCCCTGCACGCCGGCCACGGCGTCGAGGGGACCTGGGCGGCCAACGGCTCCAACGAGATCCTCCAGCAGCTCCTGCTCGCCTTCGCCGGCCCGGGCCGCACGGCCCTGGTCGTCGAGCCGACCTACGCCATGCACTCGCTGCTGGCCAGGGCCAGCGGCACCACCCTGGAGAGCAGGGTCCAGCCCCGCGACCAGCTCCTCGACCCCGCGGCCGCGGCCGACCTGGTCGCCGAGGCCGCGGCCGACCTGACCTTCTGGTGCTCGCCCAACAACCCCACCGGCGAGGCGACCAACCCCGACGTGCTCGCCGCCGTCTGCGCGGCCGCCCCCGGCCTGGTCGTGGTCGACGAGGCCTACGGCGAGTTCGGCGCCTCGCACGCGGCCGTGCTGCTGTCCCGCCACCCCAACCTGGTCGTCACCCGGACCTTCTCCAAGGCCTTCCGCATGGCCGGGCTGCGGCTCGGCTACCTGCTCGCCGACCCGGCCGTGGTCGACGGGATCCGGCTGGTCCGGCTGCCCTACCACCTGTCGGCCCTCACCCAGGCGGTCGGGCTGCGGGCCCTGCACCACAAGGGCGCCCTGATGTCCCACATCGTGGCCACCGAGCGGGAGCGTGAGCGGGTGGCCGCCGCCCTCGACGGCCTGCCCGGGGTCCGGGTCCTGCCCAGCGACGCCAATTTCCTCTGCTTCGAGACCCCGACCGACCCCCGCCGGCTCTGGCAGGGCCTGCTCGACCGGGGGGTCCTGGTCCGCGACGTGTCCCGCTACCCGACCCTGGAACGGCACCTCAGGGTCACCATCGGCACGCCGGCCGAGGACGACGCGTTCCTGGCCGCCCTCACCGAGGAGCTGACGCAATGAGCGCTCCCGTCCCAGGAGCGGCCCCGCGGACGGCCAGGGTCGAGCGGCGCACCGCCGAGGTCCAGGTCACCGTCCAGCTCGACCTGGACGGCGGCGGCGACGGCGGGTCCGACACCGGGGTGCCGTTCCTCGACCACATGGTCGCCCAGCTGGGCCGGCACGCCCGCTTCGACCTGCGCGTCGACGCCAAGGGCGACCTGGAGATCGACGCCCACCACACCGTCGAGGACACCGGCATCGCCCTCGGCCAGGCCCTGGCCGAGGCCCTCGGCGACAAGTCCGGGGTGCGCCGCTTCGGCGACGCCGTCGTCCCCCTGGACGAGGCCAGGGCCCGGGCCGCGGTCGACCTGTCCGGCCGCCCCTACCTGGTCTGGGACGTCCAGGTCGACGCCGCCCCGGGCGAGCTCGGCAGCTTCGACCCCCGCCAGGCCCGCCACTTCATGGAGGCCGTGGTCGCCAACGCCCGCTGCACCATCCACGTCCAGCTGGAGGCCGGCGACCTGCCCCACCACTGCCTGGAGGCCTGCTTCAAGGCCCTGGCCCGGGCTCTCGGCGACGCCTGCGCCCCCGACCCCCGGGCCGGGGCCGGCAGCACCAAGGGGGTCCTGGGATGAGCCGCCCGCCGGTGGCCGTGCTCGACTACGGCGTCGGGAACCTGCACTCGGCGGCCAAGGCCCTGGACCGGGCCGGCGCCGACGTGCGGGTGGTGCCGACGGTGGAGGAGGCCGCCGGGGCGGCCGGGCTGGTCGTGCCCGGGGTCGGGGCCTACGGGGCCTGCCTGACCGGCCTCGGCTCGGCCGGCGGGGCGGCCGCGGTGGCCGGGTGGCTGGGAGGCGGCCGGCCCCTGCTCGGCATCTGCGTCGGCATGCAGCTGCTGTTCGAGGCCAGCGAGGAGGGCCCGGTCGCAGACGGCGTCGGCGTGGTCCCGGGCAAGATCCGCCGCCTTACGGGTCCCGTGAAGATCCCCCACATCGGCTGGGACGAGGTCACCGTCCGGCCCGGCAGCCGCCTGTTGGCCGGCCTCGGCGACGGGACCCGCTTCTACTTCGTCCACTCCTACGCCCCCGAACCCGACGGGGAGGCGATCGCCGCCGTCTGCGACTACGGCGGCCGCTTCGCCGCCGCGGTCGAGCACGGCAACCTGTTCGGCACCCAGTTCCACCCCGAGAAGTCGGGGGCGGCCGGCCTCCGGCTGCTGGCCAACTTCGTCAACGAGGTCCGGGCGGCATGACCCTGGAGCTGCTCCCGGCGGTCGACCTCCTCGACGGGCAGGCGGCCCGCCTCGTCCAGGGCGTCGCCGGCACCGAGACCGGCTACGGCGACCCGGTGGAGGCCGCCACCGGCTTCGCCGCCCAGGGGGCCAGGTGGCTGCACGTCGTCGACCTGGACGCCGCCTTCGGCCGCGGCCCCCGCAACCGCGAGCACCTTGGCCGCATCGTCGCCGCCGTCGCCCCCGTCCAGGTCGAGGCCTCCGGCGGCGTCCGCACCCCCGACGACCTCGACGCCCTGCTGGAGCTGGGGGCGGCCCGGGTGGTGATCGGCACCGCGGCCCTCGAGGACCCGGAGTGGGTCGCCGAGGCCTGCGCCCGCCACGGCGAGGCCGTGGCCGTCGGCCTCGACGCCCGCGGCCGCACCCTCCAGGCCCGCGGCTGGACGGCCAGCGGCGGCGACCTGTTCGAGGTCCTCGAGCGCCTGGAGGCGGCCGGCTGCCGCCGCTTCATCCACACCGAGGTCGCCCGCGACGGCATGCTCACCGGCCCGGCCACCGACCGCCTCACCGAGCTGCTGGCCGCCACCAGCCGCCCGGTGATCGCCTCGGGCGGCGTCTCCAGCCTCGACGACCTCCGCGCCCTGGCCGCCCTGGAGCCCAACGGCCTTGAGGGGGCCATCGTCGGCAAGGCCCTGTACGCCGGCCGCTTCACCGTCGCCGACGCCCTGGCCGTCCTGGCCGGCCGGCGCGGGAGCAACGGGGGGCGGCCGTGACCCTGGCCCGGCGGGTGATCCCGTGCCTGGACGTGGCCGCCGGGCGGGTGGTCAAGGGGGTGTCGTTCGTCAACCTGGTCGACGCCGGCGACCCGGCCACCCTGGCCGCCATCTACGACACCGAAGGCGCCGACGAGCTCGTCTTCCTCGACATCACGGCCACCGTCGAGGCCCGCGCGACCCTGTTCGAGGCCGTGGCCCGCACGGCCGAGCAGGTGTTCATCCCCCTCACCGTCGGCGGCGGGGTCCGCACCGTCACCGATGTCCAGCGCCTGCTGCGGGCCGGGGCCGACAAGGTGTCGGTCAACTCGGCCGCCGTCCGCGACCCGGAGCTGCTGTCGGCCGGGGCCGGCACCTACGGGGTGCAGTGCATGGTCCTGGCCATCGACGCCCGCCGCCGGCCCGACGTCGGCGGCTGGGAGGTGGTGGTCGACGGCGGCCGGACCCCGACCGGCCTCGACGCCCTGGCCTGGGCCGAGGAGGGCGCCCGTCGGGGCGCCGGCGAGCTCCTGGTCACCAGCATGGACGCCGACGGCCAGCAGACCGGCTACGACCTCGACCTGGTCACGGCCATGACAGGCACCGTCGACCTCCCGGTGATCGCCAGCGGCGGCGCCGGGGAGGTCGGCCACTTCACCGACGCCTGCCTGGCGGGCGCCGACGCCGTCCTGGCGGCCAGCGTCTTCCACTTCGGCCAGCTCTCGGTCGCGGAGGTGAAGGAGGGCCTGGCCGCCGCCGGCCTCCCGGTCCGGACCTGACCCCCCTTGACCCGCCGCCGCGACCGGGGCAAGCTCACCGGTGGCGGTGATCCAGCGCCCAACCTCTGGTGGCCCACCCCAGCGGGGCCCGTGGAGAGGCAAAGGGGGGCATACTCCCGGATCGCTCGTTCGCCCGGTGCCCTCCGGTCGCGCGGGCCGTGGCTGCTGGGGAGCCAGCCTCGCGACCCGACGGAGGACTGGGTCATGCCGACGAACAAGGATTTCAAGCGGCTGGTCCGCGCCCGCATGGGCAAGACCGGCGAGTCGTACACCAGCGCCCGCTCCCACCTGCGCCCCGACGGTGACGCCGGCCGGCCCGGCCCGCTCCAGGGCCGCCACCCGGACACGGCCGCCCTGGCCAGGCTGCTCGCCGCCCTCGGCGTCACCGACCCGGCCACCGGCCGGCCCCTGAGCGAGGCGATGGCCCTCGGCGTCGCCGGCGGCATCGGGGTCGCCTACTTCGTGTTCGAGTACGAGGCCGAGGACCTCACCACCTTCTACCTGGGCGGCCGGATCAACTCCTACGTCCAGAAGCGGGACGCCACCCAGGCGGCGCTGGACCGGCTCGGCGTGCCGGCCGAGGTCCGGCGGACCACCGGCCCGGCCACCGCCGAGCGGCAGCTCCGGGCCGCCCTCGACCGGGGCCGGCCGGTGATCGTCACCGTCGACGCGGCCCGGCTCCTCTACCGGGCCGTGCCCGACTGGCTGTGCGGCAGAACGCCCCAGGACGTGCTGGTCGAGCTGCGGGGCGCCGAGCCCGTGCTCTGGGACCTGGCCCCGGCGCCGATCCCGGTCACCTGGGCCGAACTGGCGGACGCCCGGGCCGGGGTCCGCTCGGTCAAGCACCGCCTGGTCGTGGCCGAGCCGCCGGCCGGGCCGGTCGAGCTGGCCGGCGCGCTCGCGGCCGGGATCGCCGACACCTGTGCGGGCATGCTGGAGCCGCCGCTGCGCAACTTCGGCGTCCCCGGGCTGGCCAAGTGGGCCGACCTGCTGACCGACACCCGCGACCCCAGGGGCTGGCCCCGGCTGCTGGACGCGCCCGGGCGCCAGTTCCAGCTCCTGACCTGGCTGTACGACTGGGTCGAGACCGCCGGCACGGGCGGCGGCTTCTTCCGGGCCATGTACGCCGAGTTCCTGGAGGAGGCGGCCGGCCCGCTTCAGCGGCCCGAGCTGGCCGGGCTGGCCGGCGACTACCGGGAGCTGGCCGCGGCCTGGACCGCCCTGGCCGAGGCGGCCCTGGGCGCCGGCGGGGAC
>DATABK010000728.1:0-3103 GCA_036259695.1 Actinomycetes bacterium
CGACGGCGGCGGCCGCCGGGACCAGCGCCCGCAGCCGCCTGGCGACCCGCTCCCCCCGCCGCGGCGGCGGCTGCCCGGGCCGGGCCGGGGGCACGGCCAGCAGCTGCCGGCCACACACCGAACAGGACGTTCCCGGCCGGGCTCCCCGGACCTCGTCACAGCGCGGACACCATGCCTGCCTGCCCCCGCCCATGGTGCCTAGCTCACGATCCGCAGGTCGCGTGTGGTCTGGTTGAGGCGGCGGGCGCCGTGCTCGGTGCAGACGACGATGTCCTCGATCCGGGCCCCGTAGGTGCCGCGAGGGTACAGCCCGGGCTCGATCGAGAAGGCCATGCCGGGCTCGAGCGGCTCGTCGTTGCCGGCGACGATGTAGGGGTCCTCGTGCTCCTCGAGGCCGATCCCGTGGCCGGTCCGGTGCAGGAACAGCTCGCCGTGGCCGGCGGCGGTGATCGGGTCGCGGCAGGCGGCGTCGACCGCCGACGCCGGCACCCCGGGCCGGACGGCGGCGCAGCCGGCCAGCTGGGCGGCGTGCAGCAGCATGTACAGCTCCTGGAAGCCGGCCGGCGGCTCCCCCACGACCAGGGTCCGGGTGGTGTCCGAGCAGTAGCCGTGGAGCCGGCCGCCGATGTCGACCACCACCGGGTCGCCGGGCTCGATGACCCGGCCGGTGGCCGCGTGGTGGGGGCTGGCCGCGTTGGGCCCGGAGGCGACGATGGCGAAGCAGAACTCGTCGTGGGTGTCGCGGATCGCCTCTTCGACGTCCCTGGCCAGCTCCAGCTCGGTCCGGCCAGCCCAGCGCAGCCCCTCCAGGCCGTCCACCACCCGGTCGATGGCCGCCGCCACCCGGGCCAGGGCCTCGACCTCCTCGGGGTCCTTGCGCATCCGCAGCTGCCTGGTCACGGTCGAGGCGGGGACGAAGCTGGCCGCCGGCAGCGCCGCCTGGAGCCGCAGCAGGAAGGTGCTCCACAGCCGGTCGCCGGTGCCCAGCCGCCCGCCGGTGGCCCCGGCCGTGGCCAGGGCGTCGGTGACCAGCCGGACCGGGTCGTCGGTCTCCGGCCAGGCCGCGACCTCGATGTCGAGCTCGCCGAGCTGGCCGCGGGCCAGCGGCGCCTCCAGGGCCGGCACGACCAGCCGGGCGTCGCCGGTCGCCGGCACCACCAGCATGGTCAGCCGCTCCAGGGCCGGCGGATCGTACCCCGTCAGGTAGGTGAGGTCCGCCGACGGCCCCAGCAGCAGCGCGTCGACCCCCCGCTCGGCCTGCTCCTTGCGCGCCCTGGCCAGCCGCTCGGCCCGCGCCGCGGCACTTGTCGTCATAGGGGCAATCCTACCTCCGGTCAGACCTTGATCCGCAGGGCCCGCTCCAGCACGTCGAAGGTGACCGGGGGGCCGCCGGCGGCCTGCCAGCCGTCCAGGACCAGGGTCATCGGCTCGGCGGTGTCGACCGTGACCCGGCGCGACTGGTACTCGCGGACCGACGGGTGGGGCACGTGCAGGCCGTAGTAGAGGTCCTTGGAGCGGGCGTAGATGCCGAGCGGCTCGCCCTGGAAGGCCATCACCGACAGGCGGCCGTCGTCGGGCAGGGCCCGGGGCGCGACCTTCATCCGGCCCATGGTGAACTGGCCGTTGGCCACCACCAGCCCGGCCAGGCGCAGGTCGACGGCGGTGTGGTCGACCTCGAGGCGGGCCGGGGTGGAGCGGGTGGCGACCAGGCCGCCGAGGGCGGCGGCGAACCTGCCGAGGCGCCCGGCCCACTCCCCCGGGGCGCGCGCCGACACCTCGGCCGGGTAGCCGAGCTCGGCGGTGTTGGCGAACACCCCGACCCGGTCGGTGCCGTCCGGCCCCCGCCAGCCGGCCCGGCCGACGTCGACCTGGAACAGGTTGGACCCGAGCAGCTGGCGGGCCACCTTGGCCGGGTCGTCGGGCAGGCCGAAGGTGGCCGACAGGTCCTGGCGGCCGAGGCCGGCCAGCCCGAGGACGGCGTCCGGCCAGCGGGGCCCGGACGGGTGGACCAGGACCCGGAGGATCGCGTGGACGACCCGATCGGAGCCGACCGCGACCAGCAGCCGGTGGCCGTCCTCGAGCGCCCGGGCGGCGATCTCCCCGGCCCGCCCGACCGGCCGGGCCACGGCCGCCTCGGCGACCACCCCGGAGGCGGCCAGGCCCCGCCGCAGCAGGGTCAGGTCGCGGCGGGCGGCCGCCGGGTCGGCGATCAGGAACGGCGGCCCGAACGGCAGCCGGGCCTCCCGGTGGGCTCCCTGGGGCGGCGAGGACAGAGGTGCGGTCACGGCGCTCATCCTATAGAACAGCGCTCCGGGATCGGCGTCGAGGAGGGGCGGATGGACGAAGGGCTTGCCGGGCTGGCCGCCGGCTACGGGTTCACCGAGCCGGCGGTCGGGCTGGGCCGGGCGGTCAAGGGCGACGAGGTCAACACCGACTTCGAGGTGGCCGTGCCGCTGGCCATGCTCAACCGCCACGGCCTGGTCGCCGGGGCCACCGGCACCGGCAAGACCAAGACCGTCCAGGGCCTGGCCGGGCGCCTGTCGGACGCCGGCGTGCCCTGCTTCGTGGCCGACATGAAGGGCGACGTGTCCGGCATGGCCGAGCCGGGCGAGGCCACCGACAAGGTGGCCGCCCGCATCGACCAGCTCAAGGCCCCCTGGGACCCCCACCCCTCCCCGGTCGAGCTGCTGACCCTGTCCGGCGACCCGGCCAGGGGGGGTGCCGGCGCGGGCCTCGGTGTCGGAGTTCGGGGCCCAGCTGCTGGCCAAGGTGCTGGACCTCAACGACGTCCAGACGAGCGTGCTCAGCCTGGTCTTCCACTACGCCGACGCGGGCGGCCTGCTCCTGGTCGACCTCAAGGACCTGCGCGAGGTGCTGAAGTTCCTCGGCACCGACGAGGGCCAGAAGGCCGTGGCCGACCTGGGTGGGGTGGCCAAGCCGACCCTCGGGGTGCTGCTGCGCAAGCTGGTCGAGCTGGAGGAGCAGGGGGTGGCCGGGCTGTTCGGCGAGCCGGCCTTCGACGTCAACGACCTGCTCCGCACCGACCCCACCGGCAGGGGCATGGTGACCCTGCTCGAGCTCGCCGACGTCGCCGACCGGCCGC
>DATABK010000729.1:0-3686 GCA_036259695.1 Actinomycetes bacterium
ACCCGGCACGGACCGGCCCACGAGCCTGGGAGGCGCCGCCGCTACAGTCGGGCGATGCGTGTGCGGCGAGACCTCCTCGGCAGCGGGCTGGTGCTGGTCGCCGCGGTGCTGTGGGGGACGACCGGGACGGCGCGCGCGCTCACGCCGGCCGGGACCTCGCCGCTGTCGGTGGGGGCGGTCCGCATCATCATCGGCGGCGCCGCGCTGCTGGCCGCGGCCCACCTGCACGGCGGGCTGGGCTGGGGTGTGCGATGGCCGCGCGGTCCGGTCCTGGCCGGCACGGTCGCCGTTGCCGGCTACCAGCTTGCCTTCTTCTCGGCGGTGGCCCGCACCGGCGTGGCCGTCGGCACGATGGTCGCGATCGGCAGCGCGCCCGTGCTGGCCGGTCTCCTCGCCTGGCTCGTCCGAGGCGAGCGGCCAGCCCGCCGCTGGTATGCCGCGACCCTGCTGGCGATCATGGGCTGCGGGCTGCTGGCGCTGGCCGGGCAGCCAGTGCGTTTCTCGCCAGACGGGGTCACCCTCGCGTTGGTTGCTGGCGCGACCTATGCGATCTATACGGTGGCCGCCAAGGAACTGCTCGCCCGCCACGGCCAGGTGCAGGTCATGGCGGTCCTGTTCGGCGGGGGTGCGCTGCTGCTGGTCCCGGTGGCGGCCCTTCACCCGCTCGGCTGGCTGGCCACTGTGCGTGGAGGGCTGGTTGCCCTGCACCTCGGCCTGGTCGCCACCGCCGGGGCCTACCTGCTGTTCGCGGCCGGCCTGCACCGGGTCTCGGTGGCCAGGGCGGCGACCGTCTCGCTGGCCGAGCCGCTCACCGCGGCCATCCTCGGCGTCGCCCTGCTCGGCGAACGGCTCACCACGGCCGGGATAGCCGGAGCGGCCGTCCTGGTGGCCGGGCTGGCACTGCTGGCCGCCCCGTCCTGGACCGCCGCAACGCTTCCGCCGTCTCCCGGCGGCAGACGATGAGCCAGGGGTTCTCACTGCCTGGACGCCTGTGGGCGCGCCAGCTCCCGCCTATGCGTATCGGTCGTCGGCCTCGCGGAGCCACGATGACCACTCGCCCGGCGGAAGCTGGCGCATCAGCTCCAGCAGGTTGCCGTCTGGGTCGCGGATGTAGGCAACCCGGAGGCCCCAACTTGGTTCGTCACGCGGTCCCGCGACGATCTCGACCCCCTGGCCGCGAAGCCGCTCGACCTCCTGATCCGGGTCATCGACCTCCAAGCTCAGCAGAAGGCGGTCACCCGCTTGGAGCATGGGGATTGCCTCGGGTTGTCCCTGGCGAGCGAACAGGGAGAGGTCGACACCGTAGCCGCCGGTGCAGGAGGCGTAGCCGATGGCTGCCTCGCCCCACTTCAGCTGGAAGCCGAGGAGGTCGCGATAGAAGCGGATCGAGGCGTCGATGTCATCGACGAGCAGGCGTACATGATGGAGCCGCATCGCGTTGCCTCCCTTCCAGCCATGGTCGCACCTTCGGCTTCGGCAGGAGTTCCAGGCCGAGTTGTACGGCATGACGCCCGCCACCTGGCTTGAGGCCGCGACGTTCCTCCAAGGCTCGCGGGCAAGCTTGACCTGAGGATCGTTGCGTTCCGGCGCTACACCCCCTCCTCGACCGGCCGCTCGGAGGGGACGTAGGCCAGCAGGTCGCCGGGCTGGCAGCCGAGCTCTCGGCAGATCGCCTCCAGGGTGGAGAAGCGGACCGCCCGGGCCTTGTTGGTCTTGAGGATGGAGAGGTTGACGATCGTCACCCCGACCCGCTCGGCCAGCTCGGTCAGGGTCATCTGCCGCTCCAGCAGCAGGCGGTCGAGGTGGCTGACGATCGGCACGGACGCTCCTAGACGGTGAGCGCCTGGTCCTCTTCGAGCTGCGCCCCGCGCCGGAACGCCTCGGCGACGACCAGCAGGGCGGCCCCGACGAAGAGGGCGGTGACGGGCAGGTCCAGCCTGGGCCAGAGCTCGAGCCCCGGCCGCTCGAACCGCCAGGCCACGTACAGGCCCTCGGCCACCCGGAGGGCGGCCAGGGCCAGCTCGACCAGGATCAGGACCCAGCCCAGCCTGCGCAGCCGGTCGGCGTTCTCGCGCACGAACGGCCGGCCGACGCTCAGGGCCCCCAGCAGCCTGCGCAGCTGCTGGAGCACGGGCAGCCAGAGCAGGAGCCGCAGCGTGGAGGCGGCGAGGAGCGCGGCCAGGTCCGGCCAGGGAAGCTGCTGGAAGCGCACCGCGCCGACGCCGTGGACGATCCGGGCGGCCCGGCTGCCGTCGCCCTCCAGCGCCCAGGCGACCGGTGTCGGGTTGAACCAGACGTCGACGCCGAGGGCCATGTCGGGGTCGCCCGAGCGCAGGTAGCCGATCACGACCAGGACGACGTAGGCGGGGGCGAGGACCACGATGGCCCAGAAGCCCAAGTCGAGCAGGCCCTTGAGGAGACCGGCGGTCTGCATGGCCCGGAACGGCTTCATCGCGTCCTCCCCCGGTTCAGGCCCCGGATCGGCGGCCGAAGTCGAGCAGCTTTACGAAAAACGATAACTCCTTATCGACATTCGATCAAGGACGCCGCCGCCAACCCGCCCGGCGTGCCACCCGTGGAGGACTCCGTTCCAGGCCCGTTCGATCGGACCAGGCGGAGATCGAGGTGCTGATCTGCCTGATGAGGCCGAATCAGTGAAACGGAAGAAGTCCGTATTCGTGATGATTAGTCATACTATTGACATACCTGGACAAAGGGATATGCTTAGTCGAAGGCCATCTAGGCAAGAGATCGGGGGCAGCCTCCATGCGCCGAACTTCCTATCTGCTTGCGCTGGCAACAGGCGCGTTGCTTGTTCTTACGAGTACTGGGGTCTCGGCAACAGCGAGCACGGTCCGGCCCGCTAGCGCGTAGCAACGCGACAGGTCGAATTGAGGTCCGCGGCCAAAGAGCTCAGCCGAGCTCCTGCGCCAGCCCCCGCAGACGTTCAATCCATACAAGGAGATAGAGATGGCATTGAATGGCTACTTGAAACTGAAGGGGCAGAAGACGGGTGACATAAAGGGCTCGGTCACCGTGAAAGGCCGCGAGGGAACGATCATGGTTATCGCGGTAGATCATGAGCTGTCAAGTCCTCGCGATCCTAGCTCGGGCCTACCCACCGGCAAGCTTCGCCACAAACCCATTCGAATTACGAAGGAAGTGGATAGGTCCTCTCCGCTGCTGTATCGAGTGCTGACGGACAACGAAAACCTCACGGGATGGGAGTTGCAATTCTGGCGGCCGACGCCGACTGGCGCCGAGATCCAGCATTACACCATAAGACTGACGAACGCGAGCATCGCCGACATCCAGTTCCACCTGCCCAATAACAAGAACCCAGAACTGGCGAGGTATACAGAATTTGAAGAGCTATCTTTTGTATACCAGAGGATCGATTGGATATGGACGGATGGCGGTATCACAGCATCTGCTGATTGGGCAGCTCCTGTAGCATAGTGCGTCGCTCAACGTCAGATCCGACAGCTAGTCGCAACTTTCTGCAAGCAGCTCGAGTCGACACTGCCTGAGGGGAGAGAGGACGACGCAATCCTCCGGGTGCTTGCGAAGTTTCTTCGATGATGTATGACTGGGCGAAACGACCTGCCGGTCGTATCCTGCGATAACTGTGGCGTGTGCTGTGAGGAGCAGGGTCTGCCTCCAGGCTATCGTGTGCCCGCTCTCCT
>DATABK010000730.1:0-3810 GCA_036259695.1 Actinomycetes bacterium
GGCGGCGGCAGCGGCGGCGGGACCATCACCGGCCTGGAGATCCTGGTCGGCACCGCCCCCGGCGGCGAGCATGCCGACCGGGCGGCGGCGGTCGGCCACCCGGCCCAGCGGCACGGCCACCACCAGTGGGAGCACGGCGAAGGAGGCCGTGATGAGCCCGATCACGCGCTCGTCGGCCCCCAGGGCCAGGGCCCGGTACGACGTGACCGGCCGAGCCAGGAAGGTCGCGGCCTGGGTCAGCACCAGCGCGACCAGGATCCGCCCCAGCCACCCTGGGACCGCCCGCCTGACCGGGGGGACGGAGCTCAAAGGGCGGTGGCGGCCACCACGATGCCGTCCTCGTCGCTGTAGAGGTGGGCGCCGGGCTCGAACCGGACGCCGCCGAAGGAGACGGGAACGTCGATCTCGCCGGCCCCCTCCTTGGCGCTCTTACGGGGGTTGGAGCCGAGGGCCTTGACCCCGATGTCCAGCCCGGCCAGGCCGACCACGTCCCGCACGGCGCCGTTGACGACCAGCCCGGCCCAGCCGTTGCCCTGGGCCAGCCCGGCCACGATGTCGCCGACCAGGGAGGTGTGCAGCGACCCGCCGCCGTCGACCACCAGCACCCGGCCGTCTCCCGGCTCGGAGAGCACCTGACGGATCAGCACGTTGTCCTGGTGGCAGCGGACCGTGCGGATGGGCCCGGAGAACCGTGACCGGCCCCCGAACTGCCGGAACTGCAGGTCACAGCTCTGCAGGACGTCGCCGTGCTGGTCGATCAGGTCGGCCGTCGCAACCTCCATGTCGCCTCCCCGGGGTCGGTTCCTCCAGATGGTCAACCGGTTGACCAAAGGTGTGCCCGGCGCTACGGTACCAGCCATCCATGGGTGGGTATGTCCGCCCATCGGGAGCCCCACGCCAATCCAGAGGAGGCGGGCGTGATGAGGAAGCGCACCTGGGCCCGGCTGGTGCCGATCGTCGCCGCGCTGGCGCTGGTGGCGACGGGCTGCGGCGAGTCAGGCGGCGGCGGTGGTGGCGGCGGCAGCGGCGGCGGGACCATCACCGGCCTGGAGATCCTGGTCGGCACCGCCCCCGGCGGCGGCTTCGACCAGACGGCCCGGACGGCCGCCCAGGTCATGGAGGACGCCAACCTGGCCCGCAACGTCCGCGTCTCCAACGTTCCCGGCGCCGGCAACACCGTCGCCCTCGCCCAGCTGGTCAACCAGGAGGGCAACGGCAAGGTCATGCAGCAGATGGGCCTGTCGGTGGTCGGCAACGTCTACACCAACAAGTCCAAGGCGACCCTCAACGACGTCACCCCGATCGCCCGCCTCACCCAGGAGCCGGAGATCGTGGTCGTCAGGAAGGACTCGCCCTACCAGACCCTCCAGGACCTCACCACGGCCTGGAAGGCCGACCCGGGCAAGGTCACCGTCGGCGGCGGCGGCTCGCCCGGCTCCCAGGACTACCTGACCCCCATGCTGATGGCCCAGCAGCTCGGCATGGACCCCAAGCAGGTCAACTACGTGGCCTACGACGGCGGCGGTGAGCTGCTCACCAACCTGCTCGGCGGCGAGGTGGCCTTCGGCGTCACCGGCGTCGGTGAGACGCTCGACCAGATCGAGGCCGGCGAGGTCCGGGCCCTCGGCGTCTCCAGCGCCGAGCGGGTGGAGAGCGTGGACGCCCCGACCCTGAAGGAGGGCGGCGTCGACCTCGAGTTCATCAACTGGCGCGGCTGGATCGCACCCGGCGGCCTCGACGAGAACGAGAAGCAGGCCCTGACCGACCTGGCCACCAAGATGCACGACACCCAGCAGTGGAAGGATGCTCTGGCCAAGAACGGCTGGACCGACGCCTTCATGGGGCCCGACGAGTTCTCCACCTTCATCAAGGAGGAGGACACGCGAATCCGCGAGGTGCTGAACCAGCTCGGCCTGGCAGCCTGACGTGAGCAGGTTGGCCCTGTGGTTCCGGGGCCGCTCCGAGCTCGGCGTCAGCCTGTTCCTCGCCGGGCTCGGGGCCCTGGTCCTCTGGGACGCCTCGCACACCTCCCGCAACCTGGTCCAGCGCGGCCCGGTGGGCCCGACGGCGGTGCCCATCGGCATCGGGATCGCCCTCCTGGTGCTGGCCGTCCTGCTGGCCAGGGACGTGCTCCGGGGCGGCCACGGCGAGTCCGAGACCGGTGAGGACGTCGACCTCAGCCACCCCAGCGACTGGCGCACCGTGCTCCTGCTGGTCGCCGCCTACCTGGTCAACGCGGCCCTGATCGAGCGCCTGGGCTGGCCGATCTCGGGGGGCCTGCTGTTCTGGGGGGCGGCCTACGCGCTCGGCAGCCGCAACTTCCTGCGCGACCCGCTGATCGCGTTCGGGCTCTCGTTCCTCACCTACTTCGTGTTCGCCCGCCAGCTCGGCATCAGCCTGCCGGCCGGGATCCTGGAAGGGATCGGCTAGATGGGCGCGCTGTCGGATCTTCTGACCGGCTTCGCCACCGCGCTCACCCCGGTCAACATCGCCTACGCCTGCATCGGCGTGATCCTGGGCACGGCCATCGGCGTGCTGCCCGGCATCGGCCCGTCCATGAGCGTGGCCCTGCTGCTGCCGCTCACCTTCGGCCTTGACCCGACGGCGGCCTTCATCATGTTCGCCGGCATCTACTACGGCAGCATGTACGGCGGCTCGACCACCTCGATCCTGCTCAACACGCCCGGTGAGAGCTCGGCGGTGGTGACCGCCATCGAGGGCAACCTGATGGCCAAGGGCGGCCGGGCCGCGCAGGCCCTGGCCACCGCGGCCATCGGCTCGTTCGTGGCCGGCCTGATCGGGACCACCCTGCTGGTGTTCGTGGCCCCGATCATCGTCGCGTTCGCGGTCAACATCGGGGCCGCCGACTACTTCGCCATCATGGTGCTGGCCTTCATCGCCGTCACCTCGGTGCTGGGCGCCTCCCGCATCCGGGGGTTCGCCTCCCTGGCCATCGGCCTGATGATCGGGCTGGTCGGGATCGACCTCCAGTCCGGCCAGCAGCGGCTCACCTTCGGCATCCCCCAGCTGGCCGACGGCATCGACGTGGTCGTGGTCGCGGTCGGGATGTTCGCCATCGGCGAGACGCTGTGGGTCGCCGCCCACCTGCGCCGGCGGCCGCCCGACATCATCCCGACCGGCCGGGCCTGGATGAGCCGGAACGACTTCGCCCGCTCCTGGAAGCCGTGGCTGCGCGGGACCGCCCTCGGGTTCCCCTTCGGGGCCATCCCGGCCGGTGGGGCCGAGATCCCCACCTTCCTGTCGTATGTCACCGAGAAGCGGCTGACCAGGCACCCCGAGGAGTTCGGCCGAGGGGCCATCGAGGGGGTGGCCGGCCCGGAGGCCAGCAACAACGCCTCGGCCGCCGGCAGCCTGGTCACCATGCTGGCCCTCGGCCTGCCGACCAGCGCCACCGCGGCGGTGATGCTGGCCGCCTTCCAGGGGTTCGGCATCCAGCCGGGCCCCCTGCTCCTGGAGCGCGAGGGCGACCTGGTCTGGGGGCTGATCGCCAGCCTGTTCATCGGCAACGCCCTGCTGCTGGTCCTGAACCTGCCCCTGGCCCCGGTCTGGGCCAAGCTGCTCAAGACCCCGCGGCCGTACCTGTACGCGGGCATCCTGTTCTTCGCCTCGGTCGGCGCCTACGCGGTCAACGCCCAGGTCATCGACCTCATCATCCTGCTCATCATCGGCCTGCTGGGCTTCATGATGCGCCGCTACGGCCTCCCGGTGGTGCCGGCCATCATCGGGGTCATCCTCGGCCCCGGCCGGCGGGGCGGCCGCGGGCACCTCGGCGGCGGCCGGACCGGCCGT
>DATABK010000731.1:0-3508 GCA_036259695.1 Actinomycetes bacterium
GCAGCCGGCCAGCAGCGCCAGGGCGACCAGCAGGGCCACGGCCACCGCGGGTGCGGTGGCCGCCGGCCGGGACCTGCGCCTGCTCATCTCATGGGTGGACGTGGGCCGTGCCGCCGCCGCCGGTCTTGGACCCGCCGGCCGGCAGGCTCTTGGCCATGACCTTCTCGATGGCGTCGACGAGGACGTTGGCCACCCCGACCATCTGGGTATAGCCCTCGCCCTGGACCTGCTGGGCCCGGGCGTAGTCCTTGGCCGCGAACGCGTCGGCCTGGTTGATCAGGTGGGCGTCGTGGGCGGTGATGGCCTCGGTGAGCGGGTCGGTGGTGAGCACGTTGCGGACGACGTCGCTGAAGTAGAGGGCGAGGCGGTCGGCGAACCCGTCGAGGTTCTCCTTGGCCGTCGCCTTGGCGGCCTCGTCCTTGGCCGCGACGGCGGCCGTGTAGGCCATCAGCCCCTCGACGTGGTTGGCCCAGGCGGTCTGGAACTCGGCCGCCTTCTCCGGCCCCACGATCCCGCTCATCGCCTTGGTCAGGGTGGCGGTGTTGGCGTTGAGCTGGGCGGCCGCGGCGTCGAACTCCGGCTTCCCGGCGAAGGTGGCCCGCTGGGCGTCGACGACCAGCTCCATGTGCTCGCCCAGCAGCATGGCGAAGGCCGACCGGAGGTTCTCCGGCGCCTTCTCCAGGTCGGCCGCCTCCCTGGTGGTCAGGCTGGCCTTGGCCAGGGTGGTCCCGGTGCCGTAGGTGCCCTGGTAGGCCTGGCGCTCCAGCGCATAGGCCTTGGCGTAGTCCCGGTCGGCGTAGGCGTCGACCTGCTGCATCAGCTGCTCGACCCGGCCCTGGGCGTTCTTGGTCGCCGTGGCCGCCTCGACCCGGCCGGCGCTGGCTCCCTCCAGCCAGGCGCCCCAGTCGTCGCAGTGGTCGAGCAGAGCGGCCCGCGCCTCCTGGACGCCGGAGTTGTTGCCGGTGGCCGAGGCCTGGGCGTAGGCGGCCAGCTCGTCGGTGTAGCCCTTCCACAGCTGCTGGAACCTGCCCGCCTGGGCGCTGTCGAAGCTCGTCGAGACCAGCTGCTGGATGGCGCTGGCGTTGGCGGCCAGCGACGTGTCCAGCACCCGCTTGAGGTCCGGCGTCTTGGCCACCTCGCTGCGGGCCTGGCGCATCGCCAGCAGGGCGTGCTGGCCGAGCAGCTGCTCGAACCGGGCCCGCACATCCCTGGGCGTGGCGTTCGCCCCCAGTGCCGGGGTGGTGTGATGGGCGGTGGTGGACGTGGCCGCCGCCTGCGACCGGGAACCTGCGTCCCCACCGGAAGTGCAGCCCACCGCGGCCGCCACGACCACGGCGACCAGCGCCGTCAGACCAAATCGAACCCGCACGATGCCCCTCCCGAGAAAAACAGTGCGTCCAGCATAAGGGCCAGTATGGGAAGCTCGGCGAGTTCCGTCATCGTATGTTCTGCGGAGAACGACGTACGTCCGATGCGGGGAGGAGCGTCATGGCCAGGATCGCCGTCACCGGGGGGAGCGGGAAGGCGGGACGCGCCGTCGTCCGCGACCTGCTCGAGCACGGGCACCAGGTGCTGAACGTCGACCGGGTGCCGTCGGCGGAGTCGAGTACCGCCGACTCCCCGGCCCCGTTCCTGCCCGCCGACCTGACCGACTTCGGCCAGACCCTCGAGGCCCTCAGCGGGGCCGAGATCCTCCCCGGCATCCAGGCCGTCGTCCACCTGGCCGCCCTGCCCTCGCCGGTCCACGCCACCCCCGACGTCGTCTTCCGCAACAACATCACCAGCACCCACACCGTGTTCGCGGCCGCGGCCCGCCTCGGCCTGGAACGGGTCGTCTGGGCGTCCAGCGAGACCACCCTCGGGCTCCCCTTCGACCGCCCACCAGACTACGCCCCCATCGACGAGGAGGCCGAGCTGCGGCCGGAGACCTCCTACGCCCTCTCCAAGGTCCTCGGCGAGGAGATGGCCCGCCAGTTCGCCCGCTGGAGCGGGATCCCGTTCCTGGGCCTGCGCTTCTCCAACATCATGGAGCGGGCCGACTACCAGCGGTTCCCGTCCTTCTGGGACGACCCCCAGCTGCGCAGGTGGAACCTGTGGAGCTACGTCGACGCCTCCCATGTCGCCCAGGCCGTGCGCCGGGCCCTTGCGGCCGAGGTGGCCGGGGCCGAGGCGTTCATCATCGCCGCCGCCGACACCGTGATGCGCCGGCCCAGCCGCGAGCTGCTGGCCGAGGTCTTCCCCGGCGTCCCGGTCAAGGGCGATCTGGCCGAGCACGGCACCCTGCTCGGCATCGACAAGGCCCGCCGCCTGCTCGGCTACGACCCCGAGTTCACCTGGAGATCGCTGTTCTGAGGCCACCACCAAGGAGGCGACGGCCATGACCGACACCGCGCCCGGCGACGACGGCGCAGCCCTCATCAGCATGGAGGAGCTGGCCCTGGCGGCCCGCAACCACGGCATGCCGCTGGAGGCCCTCCGCTACGACGTCACCCCGGTCGGCCTCCACTACCTGCTGATCCACTTCGACATCCCCGCGGCCGACGAGACGACCTGGCGGCTGGAGGTCGGCGGGCGGGTCGGGCGGCCGCTGTCGCTGACCATGGACGAGCTGCGCCGGCGCCCCCAGGTCACCATGCCGGTGACCCTGGAGTGCGCCGGCAACGGCCGGGCCCGGATGGTGCCGCGGCCGGTCAGCCAGCCCTGGCTGGAGGAGGCGGTGGCACGGCCGAGTGGACGGGCACGCCGCTGGCCCCCCTGCTCAAGGAGGCCGGGGTCGATCCCGAGGCCGTCGAGGTCGTCTTCACCGGCGCCGACCGGGGGGTCCAGGGCGGCCTGGAGCACGACTACGAACGCAGCCTGACCCTGGCCGAGGCCATGCGCGAGGAGGTGCTGCTGGCCTGGGGGGTCAACGGCCGCCCCCTGCCGCCCCAGCACGGCTACCCGCTGCGGCTGGTCGTGCCCGGCTGGTACGGCATGACCAACGTCAAGTGGCTGCACCGGATCACGCTCCTCGAGGAGCCCTTCCAGGGCTACCAGCAGGCGGTCGCGTATCGCCTCTACGGAGCCGACGGGGAGCCCGGCGACCCGCTCACGCGCATGCTGCCGCGCTCGCTGATGGCGCCTCCCGGCGTGCCCGACTTCTTCACCCGCGAGCGCCACCTGGAGGGCGGTCGCGTCGCGCTCGCCGGCCGCGCCTGGTCGGGCTTCGGGCCGATCGAGCGGGTGGAGGTGTCCACAGACGGCGGCGAGAGCTTCGCGCCGGCCACGCTCGAGCCGCCGCTCGGCGACGCCGCCTGGCGCGCCTGGCGCTTCGAGTGGGACGCCCCGCCGGGCGAGCACGTGCTCTGCTCGCGCGCGACCGACTCCGCCGGCAACGAGCAGCCGCTCGAGCCGCCCTGGAACCTCAAGGGGTACGCGAACAACGCGGTCGAGCGCGTGCCCGTCACGGTGAGGGCGCCCGCCTGACCGGATGGGAGCGGTGGCGGCCGGCCCGCGTGGGACCGGCCGC
>DATABK010000732.1:0-2190 GCA_036259695.1 Actinomycetes bacterium
GATGTCGCTGCGCGCCATGGCCTGCCTCGGTAGCTGCTCGGGGGCCGGAGGCCCGGGGGGCTGGGGGCTGGGATCGGCCGGGGGGCGCAGGGAAGAGGGCTCGAGCTGCTCGTGCAGCCATCCGATGGCGTCGGGAGCGTACTCGACACGCTCAGGCACGGGCCGGGGCTTCCGCTTCGACGGCCTCTGGTCACCAGGCACGACGCGATCCCCCCGTCGGCGAAGAACCTACCAATCCATGATGAGGCAGACGCGGGCCGCTGGCACCCGTTCTCCGCCGATTGTGGACTCGACGCCCTGACGCGGTACGCTTCCGACTGTTCGACAGTAATAAGAAAAACGACAGGCTCGTCTGGAGAGGCAGTGTCGCTACGGGCCCGACTTACGCTCTTCTTCGTCATCATCGTGGTGCTGCCGGTCACCGCGGTGACCGCCTATGGCTGGCAGGCGGTCGCCCGCTCGACCGACCGCCAGGTCCGCTCCGAGCTGGAGCTGGCCCGGCGCTCGGCCACGGTGGCCCTGACCGCCCGGGCCGAGCGGGCCCATGAGGCGGTGGCCGCCCTGGCCCGCGACCCGGCGTTGCTCCAGGCCATGGCGGCCAGGGACGCCGGCCAGGTCCGGACGGTGCTGCGCCGCCAGGGGGTGACCGACCTGCTCCTGGCCGTGACCGCGCCCGACCACCGGGTGCTCGGCCGGGCCGGCCACACCAACCCCGGGTTCCTGCCCGGCGTCCGCCGGGCCCCCCTCGGCATGCTGCTGGCCCCCAGGGCCAAGGTCCGGAGCTGGCACATGCTCCAGCGCCAGAGCGCCGACCTGCGCGCCCGAGGCTGCCGGCCGGCCGGGTCCCGGCGCTGCCTCCTTGGAACGGTCACGGCCGGGTTCTGGATGGACAGCCAGGAGCTCCAGCGGATGGCCCGGGGGACCCTGGACGCCGACCTCACCCTGGTCATCGGCGACGCCCCGGTGGCCAGCACCATCGGCCGGCTCACGGCCGAGGACCCGGTGCCGGGGACCGACGGCACCCGCCGGGGCAGGCTCGCCGGCCGCCAGGTGGTCATGTCGACCGAGCCCCTCACCTCCAAGGTCGGCGAGCAGGCCCGGCTGCTGGTCAGCATCCCCGCGACCCCGACGACGGCCGGGATCGACTCGCGCCTGCTGGCCATCGTCCTGCTGGCCCTGGTGGTGGTCTGCCTGATCGCCACCCTGCTCGGCTCGGTCCTGGCCCGGCTGGTCAGCCGGCCCCTGGGTGAGCTGGCCGCCCAGGCCAGGGCGATCGCCAGGGGCGACTTCACCCGGCCGCCGACCGGCATCCGCTCCCGCGGTGAGATCGGCGAGCTGGCCCGCGCCTTCGAGCGCATGCGGGTCGAGCTGGGCGAGTACCTGACCGCCCTGCGGTCCAGCCGCGCCGAGCTGGCCCGCTCCATGAACCGCCTCGGCGAGACCCTGTCCTCCACCCACGACCTGCCCAAGCTGCTGGCGGTGGTGCTGGAGGCGGCCGTCCAGGCCCGCCGGGCCAAGGCGGGCAGCCTGCTGCTGCTCACCCCCGACCGCACCGCCCTGGTCCGCGAGGCCACCTACGGGCTCAGCAGGCGCGACCCGGCCGAGCGGATCCCGGTCGGCCAGGGCGTCGCCGGGACGGTCGCGGCCAACGGCCGGGCCATGGTCCTGGCCAGCCCGGCCGGCCACGGCCCGGGCGAGCCGGCCGCGACCACCCAGGTCAGCGTCCCCCTGCTCGCCCAGGGCCGGGTGCTCGGGGTGCTCAGCCTGTACGACCGGGAGGACGGCGAGCCGTTCACCCTCGGCGACGCCGAGGCCCTGACCGCCTTCGCCGTCCAGGCCGCGGTGGCCATCGAGAACGTCCAGCTGCACGCCGAGGCCGAGCGGCTGTCGGTCACCGACCCGCTCACCGGGGCCTGGAACTACCGCTACTTCGAGCGCCGCTTCGAGCAGGAGATCGAGCGGTCCCGTCGCTTCGGCCGCGTCCTGGCCCTGCTCATGCTGGACATCGACCACTTCAAGTCGGTCAACGACCGCTTCGGCCACCAGCGGGGCGACGAGGTCCTGGTCGAGTTCCGCAGCCGGGTCACCGGCAGCGTCCGCGACATCGACACCTTCGCCCGCTACGGCGGCGAGGAGTTCGTCCTCATCCTGCCCGAGACCAACCTGGAGGGCGGCCTGGCCGTGGCCGAG
>DATABK010000733.1:0-8944 GCA_036259695.1 Actinomycetes bacterium
GCACTCGTCGCCGTCGCCGAAGTAGGGGACCACGTCGGGCGGCCACTGGTTGGCCTCGGCCAGCAGCACCCGGCCCGGGTACTTGTCGTCGACCTCCTTGCGGACCCGCTTCAGGAACTCGTGGGTCTCGGGGAGGTTCTCGCCGTTGGTGCCCTCGCGCTCGAACAGGTACGGGACGGCGTCGAGGCGGAACCCGTCCAGGCCCATGTCCAGCCAGAACCGGATGACCTCGAGCATGACCTCCTGGACCTCGGGGTTGTCGTAGTTGAGGTCCGGCTGGTGGGAGAAGAAGCGGTGCCAGTAGAAGGCCTGCGCCTCCGGGTCCCAGGTCCAGTTCGAGCTCTCGGTGTCGACGAAGATGATCCGGGCGTCCAGGTACTTCTGGTCGGTGTCGGACCACACGTACCAGTCGCGCTTGGCCGACCCGGGCTTGCGTGACTCCTGGAACCAGGGGTGCTGGTCCGAGGTGTGGTTCATCACCATGTCGGCGATCACCCGCAGCCCGCGGGCGTGGGCCGCCTCCAGGAAATCGTAGAAGTCCCCGAGGGTGCCGTAGTCGGGCAGGATCGACAGGTAGTCGCTGACGTCGTAGCCGCCGTCGCGCAGGGGCGAGGGGTTGATGGGCAGCAGCCAGACGCAGTCGATCCCGAGCCACTGGAGGTAGTCGAGCCGCTCGGTCAGACCGCGGAAATCACCCTGGCCGTCGCCGTTGCCGTCCTGGAACCCGCGGACATACAGCTCATAGAAGACCGCGGTCTTGTACCAAAGTGGGTCGTCCTGCATCCTTGTCGCTCCCGAGCCGGCTCCGTCCCTTCGGAACGTAATGGGAAAGCTACCCAAAATCACGACCGGTGCATCTCGCCGTTGGCGTGCTTCCACACCTTCGACGTCGGGAGGGCGACGGTTGAGGGAATTCCTGGGTTAGCGCCACGCCAGCCGCGAGCCGCGCCTGGCCCCGCCCTCGGTGTTCTCCCGCTCCCCGGTCGTGGGCGCGGGCACTCCGGCCCTGACCGCCTCCAGCTGGGCCGCGAAGGCCAGCCCGAGGTAGATGGCCAGCGAGGTCAGGAAGGTCCAGATGAGGATGGCGATGATGCCGGTCAGGGGCCCGTAGGTACGGCCGAAGGTCCCTGAGGAGACGTCCAGGTAGAGGGCCAGGGCGCCGGTGAAGATGAACCACAGCAGCACCGAGACGCCCGAGCCGACGGCCAGCCACGACCAGGATGGCTGCTGGCGCCGGGGCGCGGCCCGGAACAGCAGGGCGAAGGCCACGATCACGAAGCCGATGCTGAGCGGCCAGCGCAGCACCGTCCACAGCCCCTTGACCACGCCGGACAGCCCGACCGCCTTGGCCACGTCGGTGCCGCCGACAATCAGCAGAAAGGCGACCACGGTGAGGATCCCGGCCGTGCAGGCGAGCTTGAAGCCGTTCCAGTATTTCTGGCCGGTGGGGCGGTCCTGCTCGACCCCGTACAGGCGGTTGGCGCCCCGCTCGATCTGGCCCATGGCGACCGTGGCCGAGGCCAGGGCGGCGAGCCCGCCCAGAAGGGCGGCGACCAGGCCGCCGCCGGCGGCGCTCTTGGCGCCCTGGCGGATGGCCTGGGTGAAGATCTGCCCGGCCGGGCCGGGGGCGAGCCGGTCCACCGTCTGGGTGAGCAGCTGGCGGAGCTGGTCGACGTGCAGGGCGGTGGCCAGGCCGACCACGGCGATCACGAACGGCAGCAGGGTCAGCATCACCTGGAAGGCCAGGCTGCGGGAGTGGCTGGTGCCGTCGGCGGCCCGGAAGCGCACGAACGAGTCCTTGGCCAGCTGGGCCCAGCCGGTGCCACGCAGTGTGCGGAGGGCGTCGTCACCCTCCAGCTCGTAGGTCTCAGGCACGGAGGTGGCGGTGCTCATGGGGTGCTTCCTTTCGCTCTGGGCACACACAGGATGAGCGCGGCGGGGACGACCTCCACGACCAGGTGGTCACGGGCGTCGGCCGGGTCGCCGTCACGCTCGACGGGCTGCGGGGTGTCGCAGTGGATCTCGACCCGGCGGGCCTGGAACGCCTCCAGCTGCGGGTCCTTGCGGCGGCGGCGGAGCAGGACCCGGGTGGCCAGGGTCAGCCAGTCGAGCACGGTGCGGGTCTGGAGGACGGCCACGTCCAGCAGGCCGTCGTCGGGCCGGGCGTCGGGCATGATCGGCAGCCCGCCCTGGAGCCGGCCGAGGTTGCCGATCAGGACCCCCTGGCCGGTCCGCTCGATCGGCGGCCGGTCGTCGAGGCGCAGCTGGAACCTGGTCACCCGGCGGCGCAGGTGCTTGAACCCGCTGAGCACATAGGCGACCGCCCCCAGGTGCTCCTTCAGGCGGGGGTCGGCGTCGCGCAGCATGGCCGCGTCGAAGCCGATCCCGCCCATGACCACGAAGCGGTCGTCCTCCATGGCGGCGACGTCCAGGCGGACCCGGTCACCCTCCAGGGCGACCTCGACCGCCTCGTCGAGCTCGCTGGGGATGTCGAAGTTGGTGGCCAGCAGGTTGCCGGTGCCGCCGGGGAGCACGGCCAGGGGCACCTCGGTCCCGGCCAGGCCGGTGACACAGGCCATCACCGTGCCGTCGCCCCCCTGGGCCATGACCAGGTCGACGCCCTCGGCCAGCGCCTTGGCGGTCAGGCCCTGGCCCGGGTCCTCCAGGGTCGTCTCCAGCCAGAGCACCTCCAGGCCGACCCCCTGGAGAGCCTCCTGGGTGTCGCGCTTGCGGCCGGCGGTGTCGCCGCCACCGGTGGCCGGGTTGAAGACCACCGCCACCCGCTTCGGCCTACCCATGGCGCACGGCCGATCGCCGCCACGGCCGCCAGTCGACCCCGGTGCCGCCGTGGCGCAGGGCCCAGTGGGCCGCCCCCAGGCGGATGCCGCGGACGGTGGCGGCCAGCCACAGCCCGCCGAGCAGGAAGCCGCCGAGCACGTCGGACAGGTAGTGCATGCCCCGGTAGATCCGCGAGGACGCCACCAGCAGCGGCAGCACGAACGCCAGCGTCAGGAACAGCCCCCTGGTCAGTGCCGAGCGGGCCCGCTCGGAGGCGAGCACGGCCAGCGCCCCCCACAGGGCGATGGTGGCCGCGGTGTGCCCGGAGGGGAAGCTGGAGGTGGGCGGGGCCTCGTCCAGGTGGGTCACCGGAGGCCGTTTGCGGTCGACCAGCATGGTCACCAGGAGGAAGATGCCGACCTCGCCGGCCACGGCCACCGCCACCAGCATCGGCTCGCGCCAGCGCCGCCACACGAAGGCCGCGACCGCCACCGCCAGCACGGCCAGGACGGTGATGGTCACGGTGCCGCCGACCTCGGAGGTGTAGAGGGTCACGTCGTTCAGGTCGGAACTGCGCTCGCCGGCCAGCCAGCGGCTCAAGCCGGCGTCGGCCCGGCCGATCCCGTCGTCGTGGACCACCTTGCTGAGCACCCAGCCGATGCCGACCAGGGCCGCCGCCAGCGCGACCGCGCAGGCGAGCAGGAACAGGGCCGGGGGCACGCCGTCGCGCAGCCGCCGCCAGCGGGCGGCCAGGACGGCCTCGCGGTCGTCGGGCCCCGGGTCGAGCGGTCCACGGGCGGAGAGGCTGGCCATCGGGCTCCTTTCACGGCGGGCACCTGCCACGCGGCATTCTCAGCCAAGAAGGCGAGCAAACTATCCTGTCGCCGTCCGGCCTCGCCACGGCCATGCTTGCTCTCCCGGTTCGCTGGGAAGTCGCAGGCCCCGCAGGTTGGACGGCAATGAAGCAACGGAAGGGAGCGACCGTGCCAAGCGCCCGCACCTGGCGCCGAGCCGCCGTCGCCGGCGGCCTCGGCCTGGCCGGCGTGTACGCATTCGAGGCGGCCCAGTACCACCGGACGGCCGGCAAGGGCTTCGAGCTCGAGGACCCGCCCGCCCCTGGCACGCCTGACTTCGCCCGCATGGTCGAGGCCCTCACCGTCGCCCCGCTGCGCCAGGGCAACCGCGTCACCATGCTCCGCAACGGCTGCGAGATCTTCCCGGCCATGCTGGAGGCGATCCGCTCGGCCACCCGCAGCATCAACTTCGCCACCTACGTCTACTGGACGGGCAGCATCGCCCCCGAGTTCGCCGAGGCCCTGGCCGAGCGGGCCGAGGCCGGGGTCGAGGTCAACGTGCTGCTGGACGCCGTCGGGGCGGCCAAGATGGACCGGGCCCTGATCGACCGGCTGGACGAGGCCGGGGCCAAGGTGGCCTGGTTCCGTCCGCCCAAGTGGTACACGCTGCACAAGCTCAACAACCGGACCCACCGCAAGATCCTGGTCGTGGACGGCCGGGTCGGCTTCACCGGCGGGGTCGGCATCGCCGAGGAGTGGACCGGCAACTGCGAGGACCCCGGCCACTGGCGCGACACCCACGTGCGGGTCGAGGGACCGGCCGCCCGTGACCTGCTCGGCGGCTTCCTCGACAACTGGGCCGAGGCCACCCAGTGCATCCTGTCCGGCCAGGGCCACCTGCCCGACGTCGAGGGCTTCGACGACGGCATCCAGGTCCAGGTCACCCGGAGCACGGCCGAGAAGGGCTCGACCGACGCCGAGCACCTGTTCTACGCGGCCATCGCCTGCGCCCGGGAGCGGATCTGGCTGACCACCGCCTACTTCGCCCCCCGGCGGGCGTTCGTCGAGGCCCTGTGCCAGGCGGTCGGGCGCGGGGTCGACGTGCGCGTGCTCACCAACGGCCCCTACATCGACAAGCAGGTCGTCCGCCAGGCCGGGCACCGCACCTACGAGCGGATGCTGGAGTGCGGGGTGCGGATCTTCGAGTACCAGCGCACGATGCTCCATGCCAAGGTGATGATCGTGGACGCCCAGTGGGCCACCGTGGGGTCGATCAACTTCGACAACCGCTCGTTCGCCCTCAACGACGAGCTCAACCTGTCGCTGCGCGACAAGGAGGTCGTGGCCGGCCTGGAGAAGCACTTCCTGGCCGACCTCGACGACGCCCGCGAGCTCGAGCTGACCGCCTGGCGGTCCCGCCCGGTCCGCCTGCGGGCCAAGGAGCTTGCCAGCGCCGCGATCCGCCGGGAGTTGTAGCCATGGGCCCGGTCACCAACCTGGTCCTGCTGGCCGGCGTGCTGGCCGCCGTTGTCGCCGTGGTCGTCGGGCTGGTGGCCGGCCGCGGCCACCGCGGCCACGGCCCGGCCGAGCACGCCGGCGAGGAGCTGTTCCGGGCCCGGGCGGCCCGGTTCCTGCGCCGGCGGCTCGACCCGGAGGCGGCCACCGGGCTGGCCCTGACCGTCGCCCTGGGGCTGGTCTTCGCCGCCGCCCTCGGCTTTGGGCTGGTGTCCGACATGGTCACCTCCGAGACCGGCCTCTACCGCCTCGACGCCAGCGCCGCCGCCTGGGGGGCCGAGAACGCCACCCCGGTCTCGACCTGGGTGCTCGGGCTGCTGACCTGGCTCGGCGGCAGCGCCACCGTGCTGGCCATCACCATCAGCCTGGGCGTGCTCGAGTGGGTGCGGCGGCGCCGCCTGGCCGTGCTCGCCTTCCTGCTCACGGTGGTGGTCGGCCAGAACCTGATCGCCAACACGGTCAAGGTCCTGGTCGACCGGGAGCGCCCGCCCGTGCCCCACCTGGCCCCCTCCAGCGGCTTCTCCTTCCCCTCCGGCCACACCGCGGCCGCGGCCGCCACCTGGGCGGCGGTCGTGCTGGTGCTCGGCCGTGGCCGCCCGGTGCGGGTCAAGGCCTGGCTGGCCGCCGGGGCGGCCCTGATCACGGCGCTGGTGGCCGCCTCGCGGGTCCTGCTCGGGGTCCACTGGCTGACCGACGTGATCGGCGGGGCCGCCCTCGGCTTCGGCTGGTTCGTGGTCTGCTCGGTCGCCTTCGGCGGCGCCCTGCTCCACTTCGGCGCCCCGGCCGAGCGAGTCGAGGCCGAGGAGGCTAGGCTGTCGGGCGTCCAGGAACCGCCGGACCGAGGAGCCCCGCCGATGCCCGACCCCGCCCAGCCCAGCCCCGAGCAGGTCGACAGCCGGGCCGGGTCGCTGGCCGACGAGCCGGGCAACGCCGTCCAGGACCCCGAAGCCCAGGCCAAGGCCCTGCTGGAGGAGTCGGAGGAGCGGGTCGAGGACCCGGCGGCCCGCGACCCGGACGACCAGGGGGTCATCCGGCGCCGCTCCGACGAGGGCGTCACCGCCGACTGATCATGGCGATCTCGGCGGGTGGATTGCGGCAGGCGCTCGACCAGCTCGCTGATCTCAGATCCAACCCGGTCACGGTCGAGGAGGCGCTGGAGCGGGTCGTGGCCACCGCCGACACCCTGTTCGGGGTCGACGGGACGGCCCTGATGCTGGTCGACCGCGACCAGGCGCTGCGCAACCTGGCCGTCTCCGACGCCAGGGCGGCCCTGCTGGAGGAGCTCCAGGCCGAGCACGACGAGGGCCCCTGCCTCGACGCCTTCGAGGGCAAGGAGCCGGTGGCCGCCGACGACCTGACCACCGAGGACCGCTGGCCGGCGTTCGCGCCCGCCGCCGCCTCCGGCGGGCTGCTGGCCGTGCTGGCCAGCCCCATTCCCTACAGCGACCAGGCGGTCGGGGTGGTGGCGGTGTTCGCCGGCGGGGCCCACCCCTGGACCGGGCCCGAGCGGGAGGCGATCGTGGCCTTCACCGAGCTGGCCGCCCTGCTCATCCTGAACGCCATGGAGGCCGCCGAGCGCGGCAAGCTGGCCGGCGAGCTCCAGGTGGCGCTCGACTCGCGGGTGGTGATCGAGCAGGCCAAGGGGGTGCTGGTCGGGCGGCACGGGCTCACCACCCGCCAGGCCTTCGACCGGCTCCGGCGGCAGGCCCGGGACCAGCGCCGGCCCCTGTCCCAGGTGGCGCGGGACGTGGTCAGCGCGGCCGAGCACCGATGAGCGGCGGCTGCTAGCCTTCCTCCATGCCGCTGGACGCCGTCACCTCAGCTGAGATTTCGCTGCCCGCGACCCCGGACGCCACCCAGGTCCGCGAGCGCATCGCCGTCCTCTCCCGCCACGTCGACCTGGTCGGGCTGACCGACAACCACGCCGGCAGGCCGCGCATGTCGCCGCTGGCCGCGGTCGCCCTGGCCCGCGAGCAGGGGGTGGCCACGGTCGTCCACGTCTCCTGCCGCGACCGCAACCGCCTGGCCCTGCGCTCCCAGGTCATCGGGGCGGCCGCCCTCGGCTCCGAGGGCATCCTGTGCCTGTACGGCGACCCGGTGCCGGACGTGCCCCGGGTCCGCGACTACACCACCACCAAGCTGCTGGCCGAGGCCAAGGGCTGGGCGGCCCCGGCCGAGCTGGCCCTGGGCTGCGTGGCCGACCCGTTCGGCCCCGACAGCGAGGCCGAGCTGGCCCTGCTGGGCCGCAAGGTGGCCGCCGGGGCCGATTTCGTCCAGACCCAGATGGTGTTCGACGCGGCCGCCCTGGCCGACTTCCTCGACCGGGCGGCCGAGGGCGGCAAGCTCGGCGACTGCCGGGTCCACGCCAGCGTCCCGGTGATCCGTACCGCCCGCATGGTCGACATCCTCAACCAGACCCTGCCCGGCCAGATCCCGGAGAAGTCGGCCGCCCAGATCGCCGCCGGGGGCGGCATCGACCTGGCCGTCGAGACGGCCATGAGCCTGGCCGCCCTCGACCGGGTCCACGCCCTTCACGTCATGTCCTGGGGCTCCGAGGAGCAGGCCGGCCAGGTCGCCGCCGCCTTCCGCACGGCCCGCGGCGCCCCGGCCGAGCGCCCCGTCCTCCGCGGCTGAGGTCGCCGCCTTCAGCGGGGGATGACGGTGGCCTTGAACTCGTTGAGGTCGGGCCAGTCGTCGACCATGGTCAGGACGCGGTCCAGGGTGGCGCGGGCGGCGTCGGGGGAGGCGGGGCGGTCCATCAGGCGGACGAACACGGCCCGGCTGGGGGTGACGAAGGTGGGGACGCCGAAGACCCGGGAGGTGTCGACGGCCCAGGTGTGGTCGTCGGCCAGGGCGGCCGCGGGGCGGCCGGCGGCGACCAGCTTGTCGACCTCGTCGGGGTCGACGCCGGCCGAGGCGACCGCCGCGGCCAGGACCTCGGGGTCGTTGAGGTCGCGGCCCTGGTCGTGACGGGCGGCGAACAGGGCCAGGTGGACGGCGCCGAACCGCTCGGGGAGCTCGTCCCGGACGGCCAGGCCCCACTGGAGGGCCAGGACCCCGGAGCGCGGCTCGGCTCCCGGCTGCCAGACCGGTGGCTCGCCCTCCTCGAGATGGACCTGGGAGAGCGAGAAGGCCCGGAAGTCGGGCTCGACCTGCCCCCCGGCCTCCAACGCGCGCACGACCACCTCGGCCGCGTTCCTGGCGAACGGGCAGAGGTAGTCGTGCGTGATGGCGAAGCGGCGCATCAGGCCGCGACGAGGTCCTCCAGGCGGGCCCGGATCTCGGGCGAGCGGAGGGCGGCCAGGGCGTCGCGTTCGACCTGGCGGGCCCGCTCCCGGCTGAAGCCCATGACCGCCCCGACCTCCTCCAGGGTCCGGGGGGTGCCCGAGTCGAGCCCAAAGCGCAGGATCAGGACCTGCCGCTCGCGCTCGGGGAGGGCGTTCAGGACCTGCTCCAGGGCCTCGCGGCCCACGGCCTCCACGGCCAGCTCATCGGGGCCGACCGCCGAGTCGTCCTCCAGGAAGTCCTGGAGGGCGGCCCCGTCATCGCCGATCGGGGTGTCCAGGCTGGTGATGGCCTGGGCGGTGTCCTTGAGCCGGTGGACCTTCTCGGTGGCCATGTCGAGCTCGGCGGCCAGTTCCTCGTCGGTCGGTTCGCGGCCCAACAGCTCGTGCATGCGGGTCTGGGTCCGCCGCAACCGGCCGACCTGCTCGTCGACGTGGACGGGGAGGCGGATGGCCCGGGCGCCGCGGTCGGCGGCCCCGCGGGCGATGGCCTGGCGGATCCACCAGGTGGCGTAGGTGGAGAACTTGAACCCCTTGCGCCAGTCGAACTTCTCGACGGCGCGGAGCAGGCCC
>DATABK010000734.1:0-3780 GCA_036259695.1 Actinomycetes bacterium
CATCCACGCCCTCGTAGTGACCGCAAATGAGGATCAGGTGCTCGCGCGCGGCCAGCTCGGCGACGAGCGGCTGTCGGAGCAGCTCCCCCTGGGGACTGAGCAGGATGACGGTGCTCTCGGGTCCGGTCCGTAGGGCTTCGATCGCCTTGAAGAGCGGCTCGGGCTTGAGCACCATGCCGGCGCCGCCGCCGAAGGGGGCGTCGTCGACGCTGCGGTGCCGGTCGGTGGCCCAGTCGCGCAGGTCGTGGAGGCGGACCTCGACCAGGCCCCGCTCCCCGGCCTTGCCGAGCAGGCCGGTGGCCAGGGGCGAGGCGAAGAACCCGGGGAAGATGGTGACGATGTCGACCAGCACCGCCTACTCCTCCTCCGGCCCCAGCAGCCCGGGGACGGCGTCGACCAGCACCCGGCCGGCGTCCAGCTCGACCGTGACCAGGGCGGCCACGGCCGGGACCAGGGCGCTGCCCCCGCCGGGGAGCTCGACCGAGAGCAGGTCGTGGGCGGCGCCGGGGACGACGTCGGTGACCCGGCCCCGCTGGCGGCCCTGGTGGTCGACCACGGTGAGGCCGACCAGCTGGTGGGCCCAGAACTCGTCCTGGTCGAGCGGGCGGGCCGAGGCGACGGGGATCGACAGCCAGGCGCCGCGGAACCGGTCGGCGGCGTCGCGGTCCTCGACCCCCTCGAAGCTGAGCAGCAGCCGGCCCAGGTGCTGGCGGGCCGCCCGGATCACGGCCGTCTCCAGCGGGGCCGGGCCGTCGGGGTCGCCGACGCCCACCTCGGCCCCGGGCACGAAGCGCTCCGGGGCGTCGGAGAGGACCTCGACCGACAGCTCCCCCCTGATCCCGTGCGGGCGCAGGATCCGCCCCACAACCAGGCGCTCCGGAGCGGAGGGCATCGTCACTCGCCTTCGGCGAGGACCTCGACCTCGACCCGCTGGCCCTTGGGGGCGGCCGCCTTGACGACCCGGCGCAGCGCCTTGACGGTCCGGCCGCCCCGGCCGATCAGCTTGCCGACGTCCTCGGGGGCGGTCCGGACCTCGTAGGTGACGCCGCGGCCGCCGGGCAGCTCCTCGACGGTGACCCGGTCGGGGTCGTCGACCAGCGACCTGGCCAGGTAGACGACGACGTCACGCATGGGCCGCTACTTCCTGCCCTTGCGGGGCTCGGCCTTGGCCTTGGCCTGGGTGGCCCGCAGGTCCTTGGCGGCCTGCTTGCGCTCGGCCAGGCCCTCGACCCCGGCGATGGCCAGCAGCTTGGCCACCGCCTCGGTCGGCTGGGCGCCCTTGGCCAGCCAGGCCGACGCCTTCTCGGTGTCGATCTCGACCCGGGAAGGCTCGTTGTTGGGGTGGTACACGCCGAGGTTCTCGAGGAAGCGCCCGTCGCGGGGGCTGCGCGAGTCGGCGACGACGACGCGGTAGAACGGTGCCTTCTTTGCGCCCATGCGCATCAGGCGGATCTTCACGGCCATGGTGTGGAGTGCTCCGATCTCGGGGTGGCCCGCCCGTCCCGGGCTGGCTCCGGAAGCTGGAGCCGGGTCTGCCGTTCCCCGTTGCTGTGCCTGCTGTGGCGTCCGGGACCTCGGCAGTCTAGCGCAGGCCCATCCGCCGCAGCTTCTTGGGGGTCATGCCGGACAGCTGCTTCATCATCCGGCGGGCCTCCTCGAACTGCTTCAGCAGGGCGTTCACCTGCTGGGTGGTGGTGCCCGAGCCGCGGGCGATGCGGGCCCGCCGCGACCCGTTGAGGATCTTGGGGTTGTTGCGCTCGCCCGGGGTCATGGAGCGGATGATCGCCTCCACCCTGGCCACGTCGCGGTCGTCGACCTCGACCCCCTTGAGCTGCTGGCTCATGCCCGGGAGCATGCCAAGGACCTGGCTGAGCGGCCCCATCTTCTTGACCTGCTGGAGCTGGTCGAGGAAGTCCTCGAGGGTGAAGGAGGCCTCGCGGAGCTTGCGCTCCATCTTCTCGGCCTGCTCCCGGTCGATCTGCTCCTCGGCCCGCTCGATCAGCGTCAGCACGTCGCCCATGCCGAGGATCCGCCCGGCCAGGCGGTCGGGGTGGAAGGCGTCGAAGTCGGCCAGCTTCTCGCCGGTGGCGGCGAACTTGATCGGCCGGCCGGTGACGGCCCGGATCGACAGGGCGGCCCCGCCGCGGGCGTCGCCGTCCAGCTTGGTCAGGACGAACCCGGTGACGTCGACGCCCTCCTGGAACGCCTGGGCCGTGGCCACGGCGTCCTGGCCGGTCATGGCGTCGACGACCAGCAGCACCTCGGTGGGGTCGACGGCCTCGCGGATGGCGGCGGCCTGGGCCATCATCTCGGCGTCGATGGCCAGGCGGCCGGCGGTGTCGACGATGACCACGTCGCGGCCGGTCCGCTCGGCCTCGTCGCGGGCGCCGAGGGCGACCGGCACCGGGTCGGCGTCGGGGCCGCCCGGGTGGGGCGCGAACACCGGCACCTTGGCCTGCTCGCCCAGCACCTGGAGCTGCTTCACGGCGGCCGGGCGCTGGAGGTCGCAGGCGACCAGCAGCGGCTTGCGGCCCTTGCCGTTCAGCCAGCGGGCCAGCTTGGCCGCGGTGGTGGTCTTGCCCGAGCCCTGGAGGCCGGCCATCAGCAGCACGGTCGGCGGCCGCGGCGACCACTGGAGGGGCACGTTGCGCTCGCCCAGGGTGACGACCAGCTCCTCGTGGACGATCTTGACCACCTGCTGGGCCGGGGTGAGGCTGCGGGTGACCTCCTCCCCCACCGACCGCTCGCGCACCCGGGCGATGAAGTCCTTGACCACCTTGAAGTTGACGTCGGCCTCGAGCAGGGCCAGGCGGACCTCGCGGAGGGCGGCGTCGACCTGGGCCTCGGACAACCGCCCGTGGCCGCGCAGGCGCGCGAAGGTGTCTTGCAGCCGGTCGGAGAGGGTATCGAACATGGGTCAAGCATAGGCGGCCGCCGCCAAGGCCGCCGCACCGTTGGAGGTGCTGGATGGAACACACCCATCTTGGACGAACCGGGCTGCTGGTCAGCCGGCTGTGCCTGGGGACGATGAACTTCGGGCCGGAGACCTCCGAGGAGGACTCCGGGCAGATCATGGACCGGGCCCTTGACGAGGGCATCAACTTCTTCGACACGGCCAATGTCTACGGCTGGAAGAAGGGCGAGGGCGTCACCGAGCAGATCCTCGGCCGCTGGTTCGCCAAGGGCGGCGGCCGCCGCGAGAAGGTCGTGCTGGCGACCAAGGTCTTCGGGTCGATGGGCGACTGGCCCAACGACAACAAGCTGTCGGCCCTGAACATCCGCCGGGCGTGCGAGGGGTCGCTGCGGCGGATGCAGACCGACTACATCGACCTGTACCAGATGCACCACGTCGACCGGGACACGCCCTGGGAGGAGATCTGGCAGGCGATGGACGTGCTCGTGCAGCAGGGCAAGGTGCTGTACGTGGGGTCGTCGAACTTCGCCGGCTGGCACATCGCCAAGGCCAACGAGGCCGCCAGGGCCCGCAACTCGCTCGGCCTGGTCTCGGAGCAGTCGCTCTACAACCTGGCCGAGCGCTCGGTCGAGCTGGAGGTGCTGCCGGCCTGCCGCCACTACGGGCTGGGGGTGATCCCCTGGAGCCCCCTGGGCGGCGGGCTGCTCGGCGGCATCCTGCGCAAGGCCAGGGAGGGCCGCAGCGCCAGCGACCAGGTGCGCGAGCGGCTGGAGCGGCACCGGGCCGCCGTCGAGCAGTACGAGGGGTTCTGCGACGAGCTGGGCGAGCAGCCGGCGGACGTGGCCCTGGCCTGGCTGCTGCACCAG
>DATABK010000735.1:0-13132 GCA_036259695.1 Actinomycetes bacterium
CGAGGTCCTCGCGGGCGGGCTGGGGCTGATCCTTGGGCCGGTGCGGCTCGTGGGCGGTGGGGACGTCGGCCTCGCGACGGGTCGGCTGCGGCTCCGCGGCCCGGGGAGGCGGAGCTGCGGATGGCCGCCGAGCCGGCCGCTCAGAGGGGCGGGTCGGACGGGTGGGGCGGAACCGCCCCTCGGGGCGGGATGCGGAGCCGGGTCGCCTTGGGCGAAGCGGTGGTGTGGAAGCTCGCGGCCGCTCAGAGGTGCCTTCCGGCCCTGAGGGGGTCGGCGGGGCCGCGGCCGTCGGTGGAGGCGTGACAGCGGGTCCTGAGGCGGCGGGGTGCGCCGGCGGTGGGTCCGTCGGACGGGGCGGCACCGAAGTGGCGGCAGCCGGGCGTTGCGGCGGCGGGCCGGTCGGCCGCAGCTGGGGGGAGCCCTCGGGTGGGGGCGGGGGTGGTTCGAAGGCTGGGACCGATGCCGATCGGGCGTTCGTGGGCGCCTCGGCGTCTGTGGTCGACACCTCCACGTCTACCTCAGGTTTACGGCCTCCGAGGCGGTCGGTGAGCCGACGGAGCAGGGACGGCCGCTCGGGACCCTCGTCTCCAGGTGAGGATGCTGGCCCACGTGTGGCCTCCGACCCAGCCGGGGAAGGGTCGGCCATTCCGGGAGCGGCGGTGCGCCGCGGGACAGGGCCCGGAGGTGGCCGCTTCGTCGAGCGCTCGTCCAGGTTGGGTGAGGAGGCAGGCGAACTCGGACCTGAGCCGGGACCGGACGTCCCAGCGCGCGCGGTGGGCTTCGTACTGCCGGCGCCGGGTCCGATGGCGATCTCGGGTCCCTGGGTGGACTGGTCCCCCGAGCGGGGATCGGCCGAACTCGCGCCCCAGCGGCGGCCCTCGGACCTGGGCTCGTCGTCCGGCGTGCCCGGCTGGCCCTGGGTCGCGGCGCGCGGGCCGGGGCCGGCGGCCGAACCGGCAGAGGCGGACGGACCTGCGGCCAGGGTGGGATCGCCGGTCGGTGGCCCAGCCGGAGCGCTGCCGGGAACCGGACCGCCGCCGGGCGGGTCGGGCGGGATGGCGGTGGCGGGACCGTAGCGGCGCCCGCGCCATCTCCAGGTCGATGCGTCGACGCCGGGGGGGCGGCCTTCGCCAGAGGTGCCGGGTCCTGGCGGAGTCGGACCCGGTCCCGGCGAGGTTGCACCCTGTTCCGTCGCCGAGCTGCGGCTCCGCTCCCCCGACACGGACGCGGCCGGCCCGTGCTCCCGCGGCGCGGCCGCGGCGGAGTCCGAGCTGGTGGCAGCACCCAGACCGGCAGGGCCAGACCCTGCGGCAGCACCCGGACCACCCGCGCCCCAACCAGCGGCGGCAGCGGCATCCGGCCCGCCCGCGGACCCCGCCCCTTGACCCGATCCCGCCGGCTCCGGCCCCGCGCCGACCTCCTCCTCCACAGCAGGCCGCTGCTCCCCCGACCGACCCTGCTCCCCGTTCGCCGACCTGGCCGGGCTGGGATCGGTCGTCACCAGGTGCCACAGCTCAACGATCTCGAACGGGCGCTGGAGAATCGAACACTCGTGATGGGGAGGGATCGCGGCCGGATCGTCGCTGGGGTCAAGGACGAGCACCAGGCGGCCGTCGAAGTGGGAGCGGATCAGGTCGATGGCCTGGGTGCGCCGCGGGGTCGGGAGGTCGATGACGACGGCGTCGACGGTGTCGGCGGGCAGTGCCGACCAGGCCTGGATGGTCAGGAGCTCGGTGACCCGGCCGGTGCCGTGGAGTAGCGCTCTGAGGGCCAGACCCAGCGAGGGGTCACGGCGCAGCAGCACGACATGGCGGGACATCTGACGGGCACCTACTTGGCGAAGACGTCGGCGATGCGCATGATGGCGGGCCCCAGGATCACGACGAACAAAGCTGGGAAGATACAGAAGAGTACGGGGAACAGGACCTTGATGGGAACCTTCATGGCCCGTTCCTCGGCCAACTGGCGGCGTTTGACCCGCATCTCCTTGGCCTGGACGCGGAGGACGTTGGCGACCGACACCCCGAAGACGTCGGCCTGCACCATCGCGAGCACGAAGGCGCGCAGCTCCGGGACGTTGGTTCGGTCGGCCAGGTTGCGCATGGCCTCGTTGCGGCTCCGGCCGAGCTGGACCTCCTGGAGGGTCCGGTAGAACTCGTCGGCCAGCGGACCGTTGGTGTTCTTGGAGACATGGGCCATGGCCGCGTCGAAGCCCAGGCCGGCCTCGACGCAGATGGTGAGCAGGTCGATCGAGTCGGGCAGGGCCGTCCGGATGAGGTTCTGGCGCCGCTGGACCGCGTTGGTCAGGACGATGTTCGGCAACCAGTACCCGAACAGGCTGATGAGGACGAACCCGAGCACCCGGATTGGCCAGGCGAAGTTGAAGATGCCCAGGAACAGCAGCCCGACGATGGCCCCGCCGGTCAGGCCGGCGACCTTGGCGACCAGGACGCGGTCGGCGTCCCAGCCGAAGGGGCTGCCGGCCTGGACCAGCTTGCGCCGGATGGCGTCCCTGGCCCCGGCCGGGGTGAAGCGGCGGGCCAGGCCGAGGGCGGCGTTGTAGAAGGGCTTGAGGAGGCGCTCGCGGGCCGGGCGGGCCAGCTCACGGTTGCGCAGGTCGGATGGGCGCAGCTCGACCGCCCGGATGGCCTGGAGGGTCCGGTAGGCCTGGCGGCGCTCGGCCACGATCGACTGGACCGAGTAGGCGATCGCGAACACGGCCAGGAAGACGGCGATGGCGCCGACGGCAAGCAGCGAGGTCGACATGGCGATCTAGACCTTGATCTCGGTGATCTTCTTCAGCCAGAACACGCCGAAGATCATCAGCACGGCCGCCCCGGCCAGCATCATCAGCCCCAGCGAGGTGGTGTAGAGGGGCTTCAGGAACACCGGGTTGAAGATCATCAGCGCCATGAACAGCAGGACGGGGAGGACGGAGAGGATGATGCTGGACAGCCTCCCCTCGGCCGACAGCGCCTTGATCTGCCGTTTCAGGGAGTAGCGGTCGCGGATGGTCTGGGAGACGGTGCTCAGCACCTCGGCCAGGTTCCCGCCGACCTGCCGCTGGAGCCTGATCGCCATGACCGTCCACTCGAAGTCGACGCTGCGGGTCCGCCTGGCCATGGCCTCGAACGCCTCCTCCAGCGGCCGGCCCAGCCGGGCCTCGGTCAGCACCCGCTGGAACTCGCTGGCGATCGGGTCGCCGGCCTCGTGGACCACGGTGTCGACGGCCTGCTGAAGGCTGTGCCCGGCCTGGAGAGCGCCGGAGAGCAGCTGCAGGATGCTCGGCAGCTGCTCCTCGAACTTGGCCTGGCGCCGCGACGCCCTGACCGAAAGGTACAGGAAAGGTCCGGCCACGCCGAGCAGCACCACCACCGCGGCCAGGAGGAGGTTGCGGGTCGCGGCCAGGACCAGCAGGGGCGGGATGAACGCCGACCCGAGCGAGATGAGCACGAACTCGGCCACCCGCATGTTCAGCCCGGCCGCCTCCAGCCGGTCCAGGAAGGTCTCCTCGAGGTTGCCCCGCCGCACCAGGGTCTCGGCCATGGCCGTGGCCCGGCCGGCCCACTCGCTGGAGCCGAAGGCGGTCACGCGCGGCTGGTCGTCGGCGATCGCCGAGGTCAGCGAGTAGGGCGAGAGCCGCTGGCGCAGCGCCCGGTACGGCTTGGGGCCACGCGACCCCGCACCGAACAGCAGCAGGAAGGCCAGCAGGACGGTGGTGAACCCCGCGATCGCGGCCACGTACTTCCCCTGCGGGCTCTCCAGCCGCGAGAGCCCCGGGGCCGCGGGCAGCGCCCCCGGGTTCGCCGGAATGGTGGTGGGACTGACTCCCCCGGGGAGCACGAAGGTGGGGATGTGCAACTCGCCCACCTCGTTGCCGGCACGCACCTCGAGCTTGAGGTCCACCCGCTTACCAAGCCCAGGGGGCAGGGCCAGCTCGACGACGTACTGGGAGGCCAGCGACTGCCCGATGGTCGAGAAGCGGCCCTCCAGCTCATCCGCGTTGTTGACCTCGAACGCCTGCCCGCCGGGCGTGCCCTCCGCCAACTCCTCGAGCGCCTGCTGGTCCTGTTCGAAGCCAGGCACGTTCAGGCCGACCACATAGGCGGTCACATCCGCCTTGTTGGCGGCGGCGATCGCATCCGGGCGGCTCGCGCGAGATCCCTCGTCCCTGCCGTCGGACAGCACGACCAGATTGCGCTGCCCGTCCTGCTGTCCCAGGAGCCCCGACGCCTGCACGACCGCGTCGTTCAGGGCCGTATCCCCCTGCGCGGTAAGCCCGGCGATGGCTGTCCGAACCGCCGCGTGGTCGCTGGTGGGGCGCTGCACGACCCGCGGCGTGTCTGAAAATGCCACCAGGCCGAGTCGCGTGCCTGGCCGCATCGCCTGGGTGAAGGCGTCGGCAGCCGCCTTGGCGCGGTCGATGTTCGGAACGCCGCTGCTCAGCTCGAGCATGCTACCGCTGGTGTCCACGGCCAGGACCACCGCCACGTTGCCGCGGCCGCCCTGCTGCTCCCCGAATGGGGTGGCGCCGGTGACCTGGACCCGGTTGCCGTTGATGCTGGCCGAGAAGTCGTCCGGTTCGAGCCGTTGCCCGCTTCCCCATGCCGGTCCGGACATGGCGATGGTGATCCCGACCTTCCCCTGGCCCGGCGTGGTCTCGCGGAAGTCGACCTTCAGCCGCTCATCCCCCTGCCCCGCCGCGACCCCCCCGGACGCCAGCACCCCGAGCAGGAACCCGGCGAGCAGTGCGACCCCGGTCCGGGCGATTCGGCGACTCATCGACGCATCGCCAGGGGAACCGTGCCGCTGTCGGAGATGAACAGGTCGGGGTCGAAGTGGACGCCGTGGTCGCTGAGGCGTTCCAGGAACCGGGGGCGGAGGCCGGTGGGCTGGATGATGCCGCGGAAGCGGCCGTTCTCGTCGATGCCGGCCCGGTAGTCGAAGGTGTAGATGTCCTGGAGGGTGATGACGTCGCCTTCCATGCCGACGATCTCGGTGATGTGGGTCAGGCGGCGGGTGCCGTCCTTGAGCCGGGCCTGGTGGACGATCAGGTTGATGGCCGAGGAGATCTGCTCGCGGATGGCCCGGACCGGGATGTCGACCCCGGCCATCAGGACCATCGTCTCCAGCCGCGACAGCACGTCACGGGGCGAGTTGGCGTGGACGGTGGTCAGGGAGCCGTCGTGGCCGGTGTTCATGGCCTGGAGCATGTCCAGGGCCTCGCCCCCTCGGACCTCGCCGACCACGATCCGGTCGGGGCGCATCCGCAGGGCGTTGCGGACCAGGTCGCGGATGGTGACCTCGCCCCGGCCCTCGATGTTGGGCGGGCGGTACTCGAGCCGGAGCCAGTGCGGCTGGCGCAGCTGGAGCTCGGCCGCGTCCTCGATGGTGACGATGCGCTCGTCGGCCGGGAGCCAGGACGAGAGCACGTTGAGGGTGGTCGTCTTGCCGGCGCCGGCGCCGCCCGAGACGAGGACGTTCAGCCGTCCGGAGACCGCCCTGGACAGGAACTTGGCCGCCTTGGCCGACATCGTGCCGAAGGTGATCAGGTCGTCGGCCTGGTAGGGGTCGGGGGCGAACTTCCGCACGGTCAGGTACGGGCCGCCGTTGACACACAGGGGTGCGATCACGGCGTTGATCCGGGAGCCGTCGGGCAGCCGCGCGTCGACGTACGGGGAGCTCTCGTCGATCCGCCGGCCGACCAGGCCGACCATCTTGTCGATGACCCGGCGCAGGTGGGTCTCGTCGACGAAGCGGCCCTCGGCCGGGAAGATGTGGCCGTCGCGCTCCACGTAGATGACGTCGGGCGCGTTGACCATGATCTCGGTGATGCTCGGGTCGCGCAGGAACGGCTCGATCGGCCCGAAACCGAGCACGTCGTCGGCGATCTCGGTGACCAGTCGCCGCCGCTCCTCGGTGGTGAGGGGCGTCTCCTCCTCCTCCAGGGCCCGCTGGAGCATCTCCCGGACCTTGGTGTGGAGCTGCTCGGACGACATCTCCGAGTCGTACAGCCGGGGGCCGAGCGCCTCGACCAGGGCCCGGTGGACCTTCTGGCGCAGCTCGGCCAGGGGGTCGGGCCTGGCCCGGTGCAGCTGGCGCTGGTCGGGCTCGCGGGGCGCGGACGGGGACAGGACCCCGGCGGTCCTGGCCCGGGCGAGCCGCTCGTGGAGCGAGGACATTGGCGGCTCCCTAGGATCGGGCGAACAGTGACCGGCGCTGCTTCTGCTTGGTCCGGCTTGGCGGCTGGCTCTCGGTGACCAGGGCGGCGACCCGGCGGATGGACTCGGCCACCGGCCCTTTGGGCTCCTCGAGCATGATCGGGCTGCCCTTGTTCACCGACAGCGGGACCGACCGGGAGGACGGGATGGTCGCGTCGACCGACGAGCTGAGCAGCTTCTCCACGTCGGGCAGGCGCAGGCCGACCTTGGAGTCGGCCCGGTTGACGACCACCCGGATGCGGTTCTTGGGGAAATGCAGCAGCTCCATGGTCTGGAGGGTCAGCTTGAGGTTCTTGATGCTGGGCACGTCCAGGGTGGCCAGCATGACCAGCCAGTCCGACTCGTCGAAGGCGCCCAGCACCGGCTCGGAGAAGGCCGGCGGCGTGTCGATCACCACGTAGTCGAAGGCGCTGCGCAGCAGCTTGAGGATGCTGCCGATGGTGGCCGGGCTGATGGTGTCGGCGACGGTCGGCTCGGTCGGGGCGACCAGCGTCCAGATCCCGGAGTCGTGGCGGGTCAGGAACGACTTCAGCGTCAGCGCGTCCAGCCCCGAGCTCTGGGTTGCGTCGTAGATGGTGTGCGAGGGGAACAGGTGCAGCATGATCGCCACGTCGCCGAAGTGGAGGTCGAGGTCGACCAGGGCGACCTCGGCGCCGTTGCGGCTGAGGGCGACGGCCAGGTTGGTCGAGAGGAAGGTCTTGCCGCAGCCGCCCTTGGAGCTGAACACGGTGACCACCCGACCCGGGGCCCGCCCGGCTCCGTCGGTCGGGGCTCCCCCGCCGAGCCGGCCGCGCAGGGTCCTGGCGATCTCGATCGCCCTGGCCGCAGCTCCGCGCACGGCGTTCTCGTCGCTGGCCGAGGACAGCACGTCCTTGACTCCGACCCGGAGGGCCTGGCGGATCAGCTCACCCGACTCCTGGCGCCGGATCAGCAGCACCGAGACGTCGGGGGTGCCCTGCTGGAGGGCCCCGGCGAGGGCGAGCGCGTCCCGGTCGCTGAGGCTGGGCCCGAAGATGGCGGCGAGCACGTCCTGGCCCTCGGCGGCCACCGCCGCCATGCCCTCGTCGGGGTCGGCGGCCCGCACCACCCGGTCGGTCAGCCCCGAGAGGGCGTTGGCCAGCCAGGTGGCGTAGCCGTCGTGCGGTTCGACGATGAGGACGGCCACGGCTACTCCAGCTCGTTCGGGTAGACGTTGCCGTCGGTGATGCCCGGACCACTCCGCTGTGCCGGCTTGGCGTTCCGTGGCATCAGCGTGAGGTAGAGGCTGCCGTCTTCGACCGCGTGGACGATGTTCTCCACGTGCTGCTTCTTCACGGCCAGGGTGATCGCGGTCAGGTTCTGGCTCCCCTTGCCCTGGTTGACCCGGCCACCGCCGCCCTGCGCGGTCCTGGTGGTGAGGGCGGTGGCTCCGACGGCCAGCACGCGCACGTTCTGGAGCAGGAACCTGGTCGTGTTCGTGCCGTTGCCGTTCGGCAACGTGAGCACGATGCCCACGTTGTCACCCGGGGTCACGAAGCCGGCCACCTGCCTGGTCGCGTCCAGCCCGATCGACAGGGCCTGGTGGTCGTCGGGGATGGGCAGCAGGCCCCGGCCTTCGACCTCCTCGGCACCGACCCAGCGCGTCGGGAGGAGCTGCTCGCCCTTAGCGATGTCGACCGCGGCGAACTTGCCCTCCAGCTGGCGCACGTTCGTGAAGGCACCGTCGACCGCACTCAGCTTGGGCAGCTCCTTCTCCTCGACCCAACCGCGGTTCTGGGCGTCCTCACCGCTCATGCCGGCCTTGATGGTCTCCTTGGCCACGAGAATGACCACCGGCTCCTGATCGGCGATCGCCCGGCGGTCGGCACCGTTGACGTAGACGACCAGGGCGGCCGTCGCCACCAGGGCGAGGACGACCGCGATGAGGACGGCCAGGACTCTGCTCTGCATACTTGCGCCTCGCTGTTAGCAGCCGCCCGGACCGACGGGGGCGGAGAGCTGCTCGATCCGCATCGTCGCCGTCGCCGTGCCCGTCTGCCATGACGGCGGGTTGGGCATAAACGGGATTGCCAGGTCGAGTGGGTAGTCGAAGGTGACGGTCAGGGTGCCGCCGACCTCGTCGGCGGTGTCCAGCACACAGTTGTCGATGTCGCCGAGCCCGGCGTCCTGCTGGACGGCTTGCCAGAAGGAGACGCCGCCACCGACGTTGGCCCAGTTGTCGATGCCGACGACCGCCATCCTGGCCCCTTCGCGGGCGGCGTTGGTGGCCTGGATCTTGGTGTTGAAGGCGATGCCGAACTGGATGAAGCCGAACAGCAGGAGGACGAGCAGGGGAAGGAGCAGCGCGAACTCCACCGCGGCGGCGCCGTCCTGACCCCGTCGACCCATCGCGCCCTGGATCAAGTTCCTGAAGGCGCGCAGTCCTCGGGCGCCGGCTCGGTAGCGACACAGTTGCCGACATCGTTGTACTTGGTCTGGACGGCGTTGAACAACGCGTAGAAGCCTCCAACCAGCAGCAAGGCAATGATCGCGACCATGAGCGCGTACTCGACCGCGGTGACGCCAGCTTCACGCACCTGCCCGCCGAGGCGAGCTCGTACGTGCGCGGATGTCGCGGAGAGATACGTCAGCACGAGGACCGGCCCCCTTAGGTTCCCCTACTTTAGTCAGTGCTTCTCTGGACACGGTTGGAAGCCATGCCGGCGGGGGGCTCTACGGGCCTGCCCCGCCGGCATGACAACCTTGCTAGCAGCCCGCCGTTCCAGCAGTACTCACGTCAACGACACATGTGCCCGTGTCGTTGAACGCGGTCGACACGTTCTCGAACAGGAGGAAGAACCCAGCCACCATGAGCAAGGCGATGATCGCGACCATGAGCGCGTACTCGACCGCGGTGACACCGTCTTCACGCGCCCGCAGGTCGGCAACCCTGGTTCGGATGTAGTTGAACGTCGTGCTCAGCAGGAGCATTCGTCTGCACCTCCCTTCCCCCCGCAAGGGGCCACCGGCGGCGCGGCGACCCAACGACTTCTGTCCCGCTGGTTCAACGTCTGCTTGGCACCGGGGAAACCCGGCAATTCCGGGCGTGCCTCGCTAACGCATTGCAGGGGAACCTAGTTGCCCAAGGGGGCAATGCCCATCGGGTCTGGTGCAGATCGGACGTGCGTACAATTGCCCACCCGTCTCTGTCCACTCAACAACCCACATCCTTGTACGCCTGGGCGGCGCAGTCGGCGTCGGCCTCGAAGTGGTTCTGGATCGCGTCGAACAGGGTGACGACCCCGCCGACCAGCAGCAGCACGATGATGGCGACCATCAGGGCGTACTCGACCGAGGTCACGCCACGCTCTCGCCAGCCTCTCGCCTGCATGCTCAACCTCGACTACAGCGACAGGGCCAGGCCGCCGGCGGACTGGGCGGCGGCCAGGTGACGGCTCGCCGGTGACGACGGGTCGTCCGGGTCCTCGGGCTCGCCATCCTGCTGGACGCCTCCCCCGCCCTGCTCGAACCGGCCGCCGACCGGTGGGGCGCCCGGCCGGGAAGAGACCACCAGCGGCTCCAGGGCGTCGATCAGCTTGCCGGGCAGGCGGCCGAGGCTGGCCTGCTGGCGCAGCACGGCCAGCGCGTCATGCTCGGACATGGCCGGCCGGTGGGGCCGGGGCCGGGTCAGCGCCGCCCAGGTGTCGACCACGCCGAGGATCTGGGCGCCGAAGGGCACCTGGCGGCCGCGGAGGCCACGCGGGTACCCGGAGCCGTCCAGGCGCTCGTGGTGGGCCCTGACGGCGGCCACGGGCAGGCCGACGCGGGCCAGGGGCTCCAGGATGTCGCCGGAGATGTCGGCGTGCCCGTGCAGCAGCTCGACCGCGTCCGGTTCCAGCGGGCCGCGGGGGGCCAGCAGGTCCGAGGGCAGGACCAGCATCCCGATGTCGAGGAACAGCCCGGCCAGCTCCATGCCCCTGACCCGCGGGGGCGGCCAGCCGAGGGAGTCGGTCAGGTCGCGGGTGATGGACGCGACCCGGCGCGAGTGGCCCTCACGGCCCGGCCCGGCGGCCTCGGCGCTCCCGATCATCGTGCCCAGGATCACCTGGAGCGAGTGGGACAGGGACTCCCTGGCCTGGCGGAGGTGCTCGCGCTCCTCGGCCCGGCTCACCCTGGCCACCGCCGTCTCGGTGCGCAGCAGCGCCTCCTCGGCGGCCTCGGTGACGGCGCGGAGCTGGGCCAACGGCGAGGCCGGCTCGGAGGCCGGGCCGCGACCCGAGCGGCGCCCCCGCATCGACGAGGTGACCCGGTCGACCAGGTCCTCGCCGTTGCAGGGATAGGTGAGCAGGTCGGTGACCCCAAGGGCCAGGGCCGGGGTCACGTCCACCGAGGCGTCCCGGCTGGCCATGCCGAGCACCGGCACGGTGGTCGGGCCGTCACTCAGGCGGCCCAGCACCGGCGCCCAGCGCTCGACCTCGTCGAGGGGCACGACCACCAGGGCCGGCCACTGGGCGTCCACGCTGCGCAGGGCCTCGACGTTCTCCTTGACCAGCGCGCAGGCAAGCCCGGCATGGGCCAGGGCATCCCGTGCCCAGGGCCCGATCCCTTCAGCGGCGTCGAGGACGAGCACGTGGGCCGGCACCGGAAGCTCCCAGATCGGCTGCTGAACTGAACAGCATTCAGCGCGATGCTACGGCGTCCGCTCCTGCACCCCTATCGCCCCATCTGGTGACCCCTGCTACCTATTTCTGCGGAGATGCAGGGGAACGCGCAATAACGTCAATACCTGGACGCGCTGGGTGGTGAGGACTACCGAGGGGGCTCGACGAGGCGGATCCGCATGGCCTCCCGCACCGCGTCCACCCGGTTGTTGACGTGGAGCTTGCGGTAGATGTTGCCGATGTGGGTGTTGACCGTCCGCTCGGAGATGACCAGCTGGCTGGCGATCTGGCGCGAGGTCAGGCCCTCGGCGAGCAGGGCCAGGATCTCCCGCTCCCGCCCGGTGAGCAGGTAGTAGATGTCGGCCGCGGCCTTGGTCTCGTCGGCGTAGCGGTTGAACTGGTGGAGCAGCTTGCGGGCCTGCACCGGGTCGAGGAACGAGCCGCCGGCCGCCACCGCCTTGACCGCCGAGCGGATGTCGTCGAGGGTGGCCGACTTGGGCAGGTACCCGGAGGCGCCGGCCTTGATGGCCTCGAAGATCGTCTCCTGGTCCTCGTGCACGGTCAGCACCACCACCCCGACCGAGGGGTGGTCCTGGCGGATCTGCTTGGTCGCGCTGATCCCGTCGCGGCGGGGCATGTCGACGTCCATCAGGACGACGTCGGGCAGCAGCTCGGTGACCCGCTGGATGGCCTCGTTGCCGTCGGAGGCCTCGCCGATCACCTCGACCCCCTCGGCGGCCGTGCACAGCAGGACGACGCCGTGCCTGGTCACCGAGTGGTCGTCGACGACAAGGACCTTGGTCGGTGCGCCGTTCTCCTCGTTGTTCGCTTCGCTCACCTATGCCCCCTCGGCGGCCGGGGCCGGGACCTTGACCCAGAAGACGGTACCGTGTTCGTCGGCCCGCCCGCCGACCTGGCCCCCGAGGACCTGGGCGTAGGCCTTGGCCAGGGTGAGGCCGAGCCCGGCCCCGGAGCCGCGCCGCTCCACCGGCTCGTCGGAGCGGGTGAAGGGGCGGAACAGCTGGCTGATCCGCTCGTTGGTGAGGCGGGAGCCGCCGTCGTGGACCTCCCAGCTGGTGCCCTCGGGCCCGGCGTCGACGGTGACCGTGACCATGCCCAGGCGCGGGCCGTAGGTGAGCCCGTTCTCGACCAGGGGGCGCAGGGCCAGCTTGACCAGCTCGGCGTCGCCGACGACCTCGCTGTCGACGTCGCCGGCGAAGCGGACCCGGACGCCCTCGGTGCCGAGGTCGTCGACCAGGTTGAGGAGCACGTCGCGGGGCCGGAACGGCCGGGCCAGAGCCTCGATGCCGCCGTTGACCCTGGCCAGCAGGAGGAAGTCCCTGACCAGGCCCTGGAGCCGGTCGGTCTGGGTGAGGACCAGGGAGAGGAACTGCTGCACCGTCTCGTTGTCGAGCTGGTCGCCGCGTTGCAGGAGCGTGGACACGAAGCCACGGATACAGGCCAGCGGCGTGTTCAGCTTGTGGGCGGCCAAGCCAAAGAGGTCGCGGCCATCCTCTTCCAGCCCCAGCAGCGAAGGCGCCGTCGTCTGGCTCTGGGTCATAGGCTTGTCGTCCCCTCCGGTTCGGGCGGGAAACACTACTTGCGGACGCAACTGGTCCCGCGAGTGGTGCCGATTCTCATACAGACAGCAGTCTGCATGCCACCATACCGACGATGAACCCCTCGGTATGACTACGCCCAACGTAGCCAATTCGGACTAAGACTACGCTCTCCGCATCAGGCGGTGGGCGGTTTGCCCATCAGCAGCGGGTCGGTCGTGGGCTTCTCGCTGCCGTCCGGGGCGGGCTCGTCGGTGATCGCGAACGCCGTCCCGGGCTGGATCGGCACCTCGAACTCCAGCGCCTGGACCCCCTGGCGGCGCAGGGGCACGAACACGAACGCCTTCTCGGCCCTGGCGATGTCCCCCTCGGGAACGCACCAGAACTCGTAGACGCGGTCGCGGGCCAGCGGGGGCAGGCTCTCGATCAGGAGCACGCCCCGGTCCTGGCCGCTGGAGGCGATCACCGTGGCCTGCGCCCCCGCCGGCCCGGGCGCGTCGTCCAGCGTCACCAGCGAGGCGGCGGGGTCGTTGGCCAGCCGGGTCGCCCGCTCGAGGGCGGCCACCCGGTCACGGATGGCCGCGTTCTCGTCACGCAGGTTCAGGTTCCAGACCGACAGCACCGCCACCAGCGCGATGGCGGCCGCGGCGGCCAGGCCGGGCAGCAGGCGCCGGCCACGCCGGCCGGTCCGCCCGGGCCGCCCGGACGTGGCCGGCAGGGGCTGGGAGGCGGC
>DATABK010000736.1:0-3371 GCA_036259695.1 Actinomycetes bacterium
GGTGGCCTGCTGGAGCTCGGCCTTGAGGGCGCGCTGGCGGCGGCGGGCGTCGTCGAGGGGCGAGGCCTGGAGGGCCGGGATGCCGGACAGCAGCAACCCGAGCAAGACAAGGCCGAAGACAATTCGGCGCATCTGGTGCAACGTCCTTCCGTTGGGGGGAACGGATGGCGGTCTGCGACGATATTGGGGGGAGCGACAGCGTACCGCCGCCTTGCCGCAACGACCAAATCGGCCGGGCCTGCCGGCCGGCCTCAGCCGTTGTGGAAGTCGGCCAGGCGCCCGGCCTCTTCCTCCAGCTGGCGGCGGTCGGCCGGGGCCAGCGCCTCGAACGGCTCCAGCCGGATCTCGCCCTGCTCGTGACGCCAGGTCCCGGCGACCGCCCCGTCGACCAGGAAGGTCGGGAACGAGTGGGGGGCCCGGACGTGGAAGATGCGGCCCCGGTGGCGCTCGGGCAGGAGCTGGGTCCGGCGGGCGTGGACGAGCAGGTTGGCGTCCCAGGTGGACAGGAAGCGGGGCGGGGCCGGGCTGTCCGGGTCGGGCAGGGGGGCGTCGGGCAGGTCGAACAGCTCGGTGCCCTGCTCGTCGCGGAACCGGCGGGTCCCGACCCGCTCCAGGACCGGCCGCAGCGGGGTCAGGGGCAGGCCGGCCCAGCTGCCCAGATCGGCCAGGGACGCCGGGCCGAACCCCTGCAGGTAGCGGCGGGCCAGGTGCTCCAGGGCCTCACCCTCGTCGACCTTCCAGGGGCCGAGCCAGTCGGCGGCCAGGCCGTACAGGTCGGCCCGGCGCCGCTCCCAGGTGCCGGACGGCGGGACCCGGACCAGGTCGACCCAGAGCCCGACCCCGGTCCAGACCGCCTTGGGGTAGCCGTGGTCGGCGAGCAGCCGGGTCAGCTCGGCCTGGCGGGCCGGCCCGTCGGCCAGCCGCTCCCGGACCAGGGCGGCCGCCGCCTCCATGTCGACCTCCCCCACCGCCCGCCGGAACGCCCTCGTCCACCACTCGCGGCGGGCGGCCCGGACGGCCTCGGTGAACGGCGGGTAGTCGGCGGCCGAGACGATGTGGATGGTGACCCGGAGCAGGGTCGCCTGGACCGCCCTCCGGTCCTCCAGGGCCCGGGTCAGGTCGTCGCGGGCGAAGTCGCGCAGCCGCGACCAGAGGCCGACATACGGCGAGGGAGCGTACTGGGCCTGGAGCCCGGCGACCTGCTCGAGGGCCTCGGGGAGCGGAAGCGCCGAGCGCCCGAGGAGGAGCTGGCGGGCCAGCAGGGCCCGGTTGAGCTCGCGGGTCGAGAGCACACGCTCGGTCACGGCCGGCAGTCTATCCGGAGGCGCCCGCCTGCCCGAAGGTGTCCACGGCCAGCTTGACGGCCACGCCCAGGCCAGCCACGGCGATAGCCACCCGCAGGCGGTTGCCGGGCAGCCGGCGGACCAGCCCCGGCCCGATGACGCCGCCGAGGAGGAACCCGGCCGCCAGGGGCGCCGCCGCCGACCAGCGGACCGGCCCGAACAGGGCGAAGCCGGCCGCGGCGACCAGGTTGGCCAGCCCGAGGGCGACGTTGCGGGCCGCCACCAGCCGGGCCAGCGGCTCGGCCACCGACACCGTGAGCAGGGCCAGCAGCACCACCCCGGCCGCCGCGCCGAAGTAGCCGGCGTAGACGCCGACGCCGAACGCCCCGGCCAGCAGGGCCGGGCTGCGCTCGTCGACCAGGCCGCCGGTGAGCCGGGTGATGCCCGGCTGGAGCAGCAGGACCAGCGAGGCCGCGCCGATCAGGAAGGGCACCAGCAGCTCGAACACCTCGGCCGGGGTCGACAGCAGCAGCGCCGCCCCGGCCACCCCGCCGGCCACCGTGATCGCGGCCAGCCGCCGCAGCCGGCTCCCCTGGCCGGCCAGCTCCCGCCGCGAGAAGCTGGCCGCCCCGACCGTGTAGGACACCAGCGCCACCGTGTTGGTGACGTTGGCGGTCAGCGCCGGCAGCCCAACGGCCAGCAGCGCCGGGTACGACACCAGCGAGGCCAGGCCGGCGACCGAGCCGGCGACCCCGGCCAGGACCCCGGCGACCAGAAGGAACCCCACGTCCGCGCCGCCCACCGCGGCGATTGTAGGCGACGGCCCCGGGCGATCAGGGCTGGAGCAGGATCTTCACCGCTCCGTCCTGCTTCTTCTGGAAGATCTCGTAGCCTCTGGGGGCCTCCTCCAGCGGGAGGCGGTGGGTGGCGAAGCTGTCGAGGCCGAGGGGGTCGTCGTCGCCGAGGAGGGGGAGGAGGTCCTCCAGCCAGCGGCGGACGTTGGCCTGGCCCATGTGGAGCTGGATCTGCTTGTCGAACAGGGTGAGCATGGGCAGCGGGTCGGCCATGCCGCCGTAGACCCCGCTCAGCGAGATGGTCCCGCCCCGGCGCACCAGCTCGATGGCCAGATGGAAGGCGCCCAGGCGGTCGACGCCGGCCTTCTCGATCATCTTGGCCGCGACCGCGTCCGGCAGCAGCGAGACCATCTGGTGGGCCAGCTTGCCGACCGGCGACCCGTGGGCCTCCATGCCGACGGCGTCGATGACCGCGTCCGGCCCGCGGCCGTCGGTCAGGTCGCGGACGGTCTCGACCAGGTCGCCCTTGGCGTTGAGGTCGAGGGCCTCGACCCCCCGGGACCGGGCCCGCTCCAGCCGCTCTCCGACCAGGTCGACCCCGATGACCCGGCCGGCGCCCCGGTGCAGGGCGATGCGGGCCGACATGTCGCCGATCGGCCCAAGGCCGAGCACGACCACGCTGCCGCCCGGCGGGATGTTCGCGTACTCGACCGCCTGCCAGGCGGTGGGGAGCACATCCGAGAGGTACACGAAGCGGTCGTCGGGCGGGCCGTAGGGGACCCGGATCGGCCCGTAGTGGGCCTGGGGGACCCGCAGGTACTCGGCCTGGCCGCCCGGGACCTGCCCGTACAGCCTGGTGTAGCCGAACAGGGCCGCCCCCATGCCCTGGTCGCGGACCTGGGTGGTCTCGCACTGGGACTGGAGGCCCTGGCCGCACATCCAGCAGTGGCCGCAGGCGATGGTGAACGGGATCACCACCCGGTCGCCGGGGGTGATGTGGGAGACCTCGGAGCCGACCTCCTCGACGACGCCCATGGGCTCGTGGCCGAGCACGTCCCCCTTGTCCAGGAACGGTCCCAGCACCTCGTACAGGTGCAGGTCGGAGCCGCAGATGCCGGTGGAGGTGATGCGGACGATGGCGTCGGTCGGTTCCTCCAGCTTGGGGTCGGGGACCTCCTCGATCTGGACGTTCCGCTTGCCCTGCCAGGTCACGGCCTTCATCGTCGGGCGTTCTCCTCTTCTCTTCTGGGGTGCCCTGCCTGAGCCGTCGGGTACCCCGCATGGTAGGGCTGTA
>DATABK010000737.1:0-2092 GCA_036259695.1 Actinomycetes bacterium
CAAGACGTTCGGGCACGTGCGCGCGCTCGACGAGCTCTCGCTGGAGGTCGCCCAGGGCGAGGTCCACGGCTTCCTGGGCCCCAACGGCGCCGGCAAGTCGACGACGATCCGCGTGCTGCTCGGGCTGCTGCGCGCCGACGCCGGCTCCGCGCGGCTGCTCGGCGGCGACCCGTGGCGCGACGCCGTCGCCCTGCACCGCCGGCTGGCCTACGTCCCCGGCGACGTCGCCCTGTGGCCGAGCCTGTCCGGCGGCGAGGTCATCGACCTGCTCGGGCGCCTGCGCGGCGGCCTGGACGCCAGGCGCCGGGACGAGCTGCTGGAGCTGTTCGACCTCGACCCGCGCAAGAAGGCCCGCACCTACTCCAAGGGCAACCGCCAGAAGGTCGCCCTGGTGGCCGCGCTCGCCTCCGACGTCGAGCTGCTGCTGCTGGACGAGCCCACCTCGGGCCTGGACCCGCTGATGGAGGCCCGCTTCCGCGAGGTCATCGCCGCCGAGCGCCACAGCGGGCGCACGGTCCTGCTCTCCAGCCACATCCTGGCCGAGGCCGAGGCCCTGTGCGACCGGGTCAGCATCGTCCGGGCCGGACGGACCGTGGAGTCGGGCACCCTGGCCGAGCTGCGCCACCTCACCCGGACGTCGATCCAGGCCGAGCTCGGCGGCCCCCCGGACGGCCTGGCCGCCCTCCCCGGCGTGCACGAGCTGGAGGTGGACGGGAGCCGGGTGCGCTGCCAGGTCGACGCCGGCCGCCTCGACGAGGTGCTCCGGCACCTGTCCGCGGCCGGGGTCCGCAGCCTGGTCAGCCAGCCCCCGACCCTGGAGGAGCTGTTCCTGCGCCACTACCAGACCACCGAGGCCGAGACCGCGACCACCGCCGGGGCGAGGTCATGAGCGGGTTCGCCGGCACCGGCCACCTGCTGCGCCTGGCCGTCCGCCGCGACCGGGTCGTGGGCACCGTCTGGGTCCTCGGCCTGTTCCTGTTCGCGGTCAGCCAGGCCGCCAGCATCATCTCGCTGTACCCGACCCAGGCCGACCTGGACCGGCTGGCCCGGACGGCCGAGGGCCTGGGGGCCAACCCGGCGATCGTCGCCCTCCAGGGCCCGGCCTATGACCCCAGCACCTACGGCGGGGCCACCGCCTGGCAGGTCGTCACCCCCGGGGTCTTCCTGGTCGGCCTCATGAGCATGCTGCTGGTGACCCGGCACACCCGACAGGAGGAGGAGACCGGCCGGGCCGAGCTGGTCGGCGCCGGCGTCGTCGGCCGCTACGCCTGGCTGGCCGCCGGCCTGCTGTACGTTGTGCTGGTCAACCTCGTCCTGGCCGCCGTCACCGCCCTCGGGTACACGGGGATGGGCCTCCCGGCGGCCGGGTCGGTCGCCCTGGCCGTCGGCTGCGGCCTCTGCGGCCTGGTGTTCGCCGGCGTGGCCGCCGTCTGCGTGCAGCTCACCGAGCACGCCCGGGCGGCCAACGGGATGGCCTTCGCCGTGCTCGGGGTGGCCTTCCTGCTCCGGGCCATCGGCGACTCGGCCACCGGCCTGTCCTGGCTGTCGTGGCTGTCGCCGATCGGGTGGGCCGAGCGGTTCCAGCCCTTCGCCGGCGAGCGCTGGGCGGTCCTGCTCCTGCCCGTTGCCCTGCTCCTGGTCCTGCTCGCGGCCGTGGCGGCGCTGCTCGTCCGGCGCGACGTCGGCGCCGGGGTCCTGCCGACCCGGCTGGGCCAAGCGGCCGCGCCGTCCTGGCTGGGCAGCCCGCTCGGCCTGGCCTGGCGGCTCCAGCGCGGCGCCCTGGCCGGCTGGGCCGTCGGGGCGGCCGTGGCCGGGCTGTCGTTCGGCGGGATCGCCCAGGACATGGTCCAGTTCGCCCAGCAGGACCCGGAGACGGCCAAGATCCTGGAGAGCCTGGGCGGGGCCGGCAGCATCGCCGACATCTACCTGGCCGCGATCCTGTCCTGGATCGGCATGCTGGCCGCCGGCTACGCCGTCCAGGCCACCCTGCGGCTGCGGGCCGAGGAGACCGAGCTCCGGGCCGAGCCGGTCCTGGCCACCGCCACCCCGCGGACCGGCTGGGCCGGCAGCCACCTGGTGGTGGCCGCGGTCG
>DATABK010000738.1:0-7131 GCA_036259695.1 Actinomycetes bacterium
CGCCCCGGGTAGGCGACCCGGGCCGCGGCCAGGGCGTCGCCGGCCAGGGCGGCCGCGTCGACCAGCGGCCGGGTGGCCGGCTCGCGGCCGGTCTGCTCGAACCGGGCCGCCAGCAGCAGCTGCTCGATCAGCTCCTTGAGCCTGGTCCCCTGGCGGATGGCCATGTCGACGAACTCGCGGCGCTCGGCCGGCTCCAGGGCCGCCCCCCGGCGGCTGAGGGTCCCGAGCGTGCCAAGGATGACCGTGAGCGGTGTCTTGAGCTCATGGGAGACGGTGGCCAGCAGGTCCCGCTTGAGCCGGTCGCTCTCCTGGAGCTGGCGGATCAGGGCCTGCTCGCCCTCGACCAGCCGGGCCTGCTCGGCCGCGGTCGCCCGGGCCTGCTCGGCCGCGGCCTGGGCCATGGCCCGCTCCCGGTCGGCCCGGATGGCGCCCCGGCAGGCCAGGTACACGGCCACGGTGGGCAGGCCCAGGATCGGGACCAGGCCGAGGCTGGTCTCGGCGACCACCGAGACCACCGGGGCCATGCCCAGCAGCATGGCCGACACCCAGGCCCGGACCCCGACCCCTTCGCGGACCCGGCCGAGCGCCGGGGTGCCCCCGGCCAGCACCAGCACCGCCTCCACGAGCAGGTTGTTGACCACGAAGAAGACCAGGGCGGCGGCCGCGAAGGCGGGCAGCGCCACGCGGGCCCTGCTCGGGTCGCCGCCGGCCAGGGCGTAGACCGTCCCGGCGGCGCCGAGGGCGATGGCCAGCTGGGCCGAGTTGAACAGGACCTTGCGGGCCGGCTTGCCGCCCAGCAGGTCGGCCAGGGCCGAGCAGGCCCCGAGGGCGACCACCCCGGCCGGGGTGCCCCAGCCCAGCACCAGGGCGAAGGCGAACGGCTGGGACATGGTCGACATGGTGGTCGAGTCGCGAGTCGCGGGCCGGCCCAGCTCCAGCGGCATCAGCTCGGCCGCCAGGACCAGGGCGGCCAGCAGGAGCACGGGCGCCGGGTCGCGGCCGGCGACCCGGGCGGCGGCGGGCGTGGCCAGCACCAGCAGGGCGAGCCCGACCACGGTGACAGTGGTGGTGTAGGCGCTGACGCGCCGTCTGGCGGCCGCCCGTGCCGCCCTCAGCTCCATTTCCGCGGAGCACCCGGCGCCGCCGGACCGGCGAGCGCCAGGAGCAGCTCGCCCAGCCGGGCCAGGCGCTGCACCAGCTTCACAACAACCCCCCTCCTTCGGCCGTCAGTATACCCAAACCCTACGAACCTTCCATTTCTAACGAACAACCTATGTCGATCGACGGCAACCCAACCAGGTCCGCTACCCTCTGGGGTCGCGTCCACCGACGAGCAAGGAGCAACCAGGCCGTGCCCCGAACCCTGCTGGCCGTGCACGCCCACCCCGACGACGAGTCCTCCAAGGGCGCGGCCACGATGGCCCGCTACGCCGACGAGGGGGTGCGGGTGGTCGTCGTCACCTGCACCGGCGGCGAGGCCGGGGAGATCCTCAACCCGGCCATGGACAGGCCCGGGGTGCTGGAGCGCATGCCCGAGCTGCGCCGCCAGGAGCTGGCCAAGGCCCTGGAGATCATCGACGTCACCGCCCACCACTGGCTCGGCTACCGCGACTCGGGCATGGCCGACAGCGAGACCAACGGCCACCCCGACGCCTTCGCCAACGCCGACCTGGAGGAGGCCACCGGCCGGCTGGTCGCCATCATCCGGGCCGAGCGGCCCCAGGTGGTGCTGACCTACGACGAGCGCGGCGGCTACCCCCACCCCGACCACATCCGGACCCACGAGGTCTCGACGGCCGCCTTCGAGGCCGCCGGCGACCCGAGCCGCTTCCCCGAGGCCGGCCCGCCGTACCAGCCGCTCAAGCTCTACTACCACGCCACCTTCAGCCGGGAGCGGGTCGAGCTGATCCACAAGGGCGCGGTCGAGCGGGGGATCGAGAGCCCGTTCGCCGAGTGGCTGGAGCGCTGGGACGAGGAGGAGGACGGCATCCCCGACCCGGTGGTCACCGCCCAGGTCGACGTGGCCGGCTGGCTGGGCCGCCGCCGCGACGCCCTGATCGCCCACGCCACCCAGATCGACCCCAACAGCTTCTGGTTCGCGATCCCCGACGAGGTCGTGGCCGAGATCTACCCCTGGGAGGACTACACCCTGGCCCGGTCGCTGGTGGCGGTCCCCGAGCGCGAGACCGACCTGTTCGAGGGGATCGACGCCGACGGCAACCCCATCCGTTAGGCGGGCCCCGCTCGGGCTATGCTTCCGGCATGGAGGTGTACGACTCGATCCTCGAGGTGGTCGGCGGCACCCCGCTGGTCCGGCTGTCGCGGCTCGGCCGGGGCCTGGCCCCGACCCTGCTCGGCAAGGTCGAGTACCTGAACCCGGGCGGCTCGGTCAAGGACCGGATCGGCCTGGCCATGGTGGAGCGGGCCGAGCAGGCCGGCCAGCTCAAGCCGGGCGGCACCATCGTGGAGCCGACCAGCGGCAACACCGGGGCCGGGCTGGCCATCGTGGCCGCCCTCAAGGGCTACCGGTGCGTGTTCGTGATGCCCGACAAGATGAGCCAGGAGAAGATCGCCCTGCTCCGCGGGTACGGGGCCGAGGTCGTAATCACCCCGACGGCGGTGCCGCCCGACTCGCCCGAGTCCTACTACTCGGTGGCCAACCGGCTGACCGAGGAGATCCCCGGGGCGGTCCAGCCGAACCAGTACGCCAACCCGGCCAACCCGCAGGCCCACTACGCCACCACCGGGCCGGAGCTGTGGTCCCAGACCCGCGGGGAGATCGACGTGTTCGTGGCCGGGGTCGGCACCGGCGGCACCATCAGCGGGGCCGGGCGCTACCTCAAGGAGCGCAAGCCCGACCTGGTGGTGGTCGGGGCCGACCCCGAGGGCTCGATCTACACCTCCGACGACGTCCACCCCTACCTGCTCGAGGGGGTGGGGGAGGACTTCTGGCCCGAGACCTTCGACCGCTCGGTGGTCGACCGGTACGTGACCGTGCCCGACCGGGACTCGTTCCTGATGACCCGCCGCCTGGCCCGCGAGGAGGGGCTGCTCGTGGGCGGGTCGTGCGGGCTGGCCATGGTCGCGGCCGTCGAGGTGGCCAAGGAGTACGGCCGCGACACCACCATCGTGGTCCTGTTCCCCGACGGGGGCCGCGGCTACCTGTCCAAGGTCTACAACGACGACTGGATGCGCGACCACGGCTTCCTGCCCCGCCGGGGCGCGGCCACCGTCGTCGACGTCCTCGGCGGCAAGGCCCACCACGACACCCCGCCGCTGGTCACCGTCGCCTCCCACGAGCGGGTCAAGGAGGCCATCGACCGCCTCCACGCCCACTCGGTCAGCCAGCTCCCGGTCGTCCACGGCGAGGACCCGGCCGACGTCTCCAGCGTGGTCGGCTCCATCCAGGAGGGCACCCTCCTGGAGCGGCTGTTCCGCAAGCCCGAGGTCCTCGACGCCCTGGTCGTCGACGTCATGGACCCCCCCTTCCCCACCATCGAGCAGCACGAGCAGGCCGAAGCCGCCTTCGAGCTCCTCTCCAAGGGCCGCTCCACCGCCGTCCTGGTCACCGACCACGGCCGCGCGGTCGGCGTCATGACCCGCTCCGACCTCCTCGACCACCTGGCCACCAGGAGGATGGCGTGAGCTTCGACCAGATGGACTTCGAGACCAGGGCGGTGCACGTGGGGTCGGCGCCCGACCCGGCCACCGGGGCGGTGATCCCGCCGATCTACCAGACCTCGACCTTCGCCCAGGCGGCGGTGGGGGAGCACCAGGGCTACGAGTACGCCCGCACCGGGAACCCGACCCGGGCGAACCTCGAGGCGTGCCTGGCCTCGCTGGAGGGTGTCGGCCCGGAAGGGCCGGGGGGCGGGCTGTGCTTCGCCTCGGGGATGGCCGCGACCACCACGGTGCTCCAGACCCTCGCCCCGGGGGACCACCTGGTGCTGTCGGCGGACGTGTACGGGGGGACCTACCGGGTGGCGGCGCGGCTGTTCGAGGGGTGGGGGCTGCGCCTCAGCGTGGTCGACATGACCAGCCTCGACCAGCTGAAGCAGGCCATCCGGTCCGAGACCCGGCTGGTCTGGGTCGAGACCCCGACCAACCCGCTGCTCGGGGTGGTCGACATCGCGGGCGCGGCCGAGCTGGCCCACGGCGCCGGGGCCCTGTGCGCGGTCGACAACACCTTCGCCACGCCGTTCCTGCAGCGGCCGCTGGAGCTGGGGGCCGACCTGGTCGTGCACTCCTCGACCAAGTACCTGGGCGGCCACTCCGACGTGGTCGGCGGGGCCCTCATCACGACCGTGCCCGAGCTGTACGAGCGGGCCCGGTTCCTCCAGAACGCCGCCGGGGCCGTGCCCGGGCCGATGGACTGCTGGCTGACCCTGCGCGGGGTCAAGACCCTGGCCTTGCGGATGCGGGCCCACTGCCACAACGCCATGCGGGTGGCCGCGTTCCTGGCCGGCCGGCCCGAGGTGGCCGAGGTCCGCTACCCGGGGCTGCCCGATGACCCGGGGCACGAGCTGGCGTGCCGGCAGATGACCGCCTTCGGGGGCATGGTCGCCTTCCGGCCGGCCGGCGGGGTCGAGGCGGCCAGGCGGCTGGTCGCCGCCACCGAGGTCTTCACCCTGGCCGAGAGCCTCGGCGGGGTCGAGAGCCTGATCGAGCTGCCCGGCGAGATGACCCACGCCAGCGTCGCCGGCACCGACGCCGAGGTCCCGGCCGACCTGGTCCGGCTGTCGGTCGGGGTCGAGCACCCCGACGACCTGGTCGCCGACCTGGCCCAGGCCCTCGACCGCGGGTGAGCGGAGCACCCCAGGGGCCGCCGGTCACCGTCCGCCCGGCCACCCTGGCCGACGTCGACGCCGCGGTGGCCATGCTGGTCGAGGTGGCCGGCGAGGGCCGCTGGATCGGGACCGAGGCCCCGGTCGACGTCTCCCAGCGCCGCCGCCGCATGGTCGAGGACGTCGAGCGCGAGGACGCGGTCGTGCTCGTCGCCGAGGCCGGCGGCCAGGTGGTGGGGGAGCTCGGCCTGCACCTGGCCCGCTACGGCGTGGCCGACCTGGGCATGGCCGTGGCCGCCGGCTGGCGCGGCCGGGGGATCGGCTCGGCCCTCCTGGCCGAGGCCATCGACCGGGCCCGCAAGGCCGGCGCCCACAAGGTCGCCCTCCAGGTCTGGCCCCACAACGCCGCCGCCATCGCCCTCTACGAGCGCTTCGGCTTCCAGCGCGAGGGCTACCTGACCAGGCACTACCGGCGCCGCTCGGGCGAGCTGTGGGACGCCATCATCATGGGCCTGCGGCTGGACTGACACGCGGGTAGGCTGACCGCCTCATGGACCCGAAGCCGCCGACCAAGCCGACCCTGGACGGGCTGGAGCGCAAGTGGGCCGACCGGTGGGCGCGCAGCGGCGTCTACCGCTTCGACCGCACCCGCCCCCGGGTCGAGGTCTTCTCGATCGACACCCCGCCGCCCACGGTCAGCGGCAACCTCCACCTGGGCCACGCCTTCTCCTACGCCCAGACCGACGTGATCGCCCGGTTCCAGCGCATGCGCGGCCGGGCGGTGTTCTACCCGATGGGCTGGGACGACAACGGCCTCCCGACCGAGCGCCGGGTCCAGCAGCACTTCGGCGTCCGCTGTGACCCGTCGCTGCCCTACAAGCCGGCCTTCGAGCCCCCCGAGTGGCCGTCCCGGCAGCCCATCGCCGTCTCCCGGCCCAACTTCGTCGAGCTCTGCAGCCAGCTCACCATGGAGGACGAGCAGGCCTTCGAGGCCGTCTTCCGCCGCCTGGGGCTGTCGGTCGACTGGTCGCTGACCTACGCCACCATCGGCGAGCGGGCCCGGCGGGCCTCCCAGCGGGCGTTCCTGCGCCTGCTGGCCAAGGGCCTGGCCTACCAGGCCGACGCCCCGACCCTGTGGGAGGTCGACTTCCACACCGCCGTCGCCCAGGCCGAGCTGGAGGACCGCGAGGTCGAGGGCATGTCCTACCGCCTGCGCTTCGGCGACGGGGTCGAGGCCGACACCACCCGGCCGGAGCTGCTGGCCGCCTGCGTCGGCCTGGTCGTCCACCCCGACGACGGGCGCTTCACGGCCCTGCACGGGACCACCGTGCGGACCCCGCTGTTCGGGGCCGAGGTGCCGGTGCTGGCCTCCCGGCTGGCCGACCCCGGCAAGGGAACCGGCATCGCCATGCTCTGCACCTTCGGCGACCCCACCGACCTGGTCTGGTGGCGCGAGCTGGGGCTGCCGATGCGGCCGGTGCTCGACCCGGACGGCACCATCCGGCCGGTGACCTGGGGCTCGCCCGGGTTCGGCTGCGCCGACCCGGCGGCCGCCCAGCAGGCCCACGACCAGCTGGCCGGCCTGCCCGTGGGCCGGGCCCGGGAGCGGGCGGCGGCCCTGCTCCGCCAGGCCGGCGCCCTGGCCGCGCCCCCGGCCCGCATCACCCAGACGGTCAAGTTCTACGAGCACGGCAGCCAGCCGGTGGAGATCCTGACCAGCCGCCAGTGGTTCGTCCGCACCGTCAGCCTCAAGGAGGCCCTGCTGGCCAGGGGCGGCGAGCTGTCCTGGCATCCCGAGTGGATGCGCAGCCGGTTCCAGAACTGGGTCGACGGGCTCTCGGCCGACTGGTGCATCAGCCGCCAGCGGTTCTTCGGGGTGCCGTTCCCGCTCTGGTACCCGGTCACCGAGGACGGCCTCATCGACCACGACCGCCCGCTGGTCCCCGAGGAGTCCCGGCTGCCGGTCGACCCGTCCACCGACGTGCCGGAAGGCTACCTGCCGGGCGACCGGGGCCGGCCCGGCGGCTTCGCCGGCGCCCCCGAGGTGATGGACACCTGGGCGACCTCGGCCATCACCCCCGAGATCGCCGGCGGCTGGGAGGACGACCCCGACCTGTTCGCCCGGGTGTTCCCGATGGACCTGCGGCCCCAGGGCCACGACATCATCCGCACCTGGCTGTTCTACTCGCTGGCCAGGGCGCATGTTGAGCTCGGCACGGTCCCGTGGGCGCACGCGGTCATCGCCGGCTGGGTGGTCGACCCCAACCGGCGCAAGCTGGCCAAGTCCCGCGGGGACGCTCTCACCCCCGGCGACGCCCTGGAGCGCTTCGGGGCCGACGCCCTGCGC
>DATABK010000739.1:0-8701 GCA_036259695.1 Actinomycetes bacterium
GTCCGGCAGGGCCGGGCCGTGGCCGAGGCGGCCCGGGCCCACGCCGTCCATGTCGAGGTCGAGGGCCTGGAGCCCGGCCGGCGCTACTGGTACCGGTTCCGGGCCGGCGGGCACCTGAGCCGGCTCGGCCACACCTGGACCTGCCCGGATCCCCGCCGCCCACTGGGCCGCCTCGACCTGGCCGTGGTGTCCTGCCAGAGCTGGGAGAGCGGCTGGTACACCGCCTACCGCCACCTGGCCGAGGACGACGTCGACATGGTCCTGCACCTCGGCGATTACATCTACGAGAACGCCCCCCGGCCGGGCCGGGCCCGCCTGCATGTCGGCGCGGAGGCCACCGACCTGGCCGGCTACCGGGTCCGCCACGCCCTCTACAAGACCGACCCCGACCTCCAGGCGGCCCACGCCCGCCATCCGTTCCTGGTCACCCTCGACGACCACGAGGTCCAGAACAACCACACCGGCCGCCACCCCGCCCAGGACGGCGACCCAAGGGCGTTCGTGGGCCGCCGGACCGCCGCCTACCGGGCCGCCTGGGAGCACCTGCCACTGCGCCGCCCGTCCCGTGGGGCGACCCTGCCCCTGTACCGGCGGCTGCGCTTCGGCGACCTCGTCGAGCTCAACCTGCTCGACACCCGCCAGTACCGTGACGACTACCCGTGCGACTCCGACGGCCGGATCATCGTCACCTGCCCGGAGCGGACCGACAAGCGCCGCTCCATCCTCGGCGCCACCCAGCGCCGGTGGCTGCTGGACGGCCTCGAGCGCTCCCCGGCCCGCTGGAACGTGCTCGCCCAGCAGGTGATGATGGCCGAGCTGGACGTCCGGCCGGGACCGGGCCGGGCCTGGGCCAGCGACGCCTGGGACGGCTACGCCGCCGACCGGAGCCGGGTGCTGCGCCACCTCTGGGACCGCCAGCCCGTCAACCCGGTCGTGCTCACCGGCGACGTCCACTCCTACTTCGTCAACGATCTGAAACTCTCCAACCGCGACCCCGGCGCTCCGGTCGTGGCCACCGAGCTCGTCGGCACCTCGATCAGCTCCGGCGCCGGCAGCTACCAGGCCTTCCGCAAGCACCTGGCCGACAACCCGCACGTCCGGTTCTTCGACAACCGCTGGCGTGGCTACCTGCGCAGCACGGTCCTCCGGGAGCGGTGGTACGCCGACCTGCTGGCCATGCGCACGGTCGAGCGGCCGGGGGCTCCGATGCGGGCCCTGGCCCGCTTCGTGGTCGAGGACGGCCGCCCCGGCGCCCAGCGGGCCTGACCCGAAGTTGGTGAGAGGACTCTCATGATCGGCTCATCCTGGTCCGAGACGCACCCGTCAGGATCGGCGCCATGAAACGACTACTGGTCATCGCTATCGTTACTGGCCTGGCGGTCAGCGCCGGCGTGCTGGCGGCGGTGGTCTCGCGGCCGCCGGCGGCCAGGTCGGTGCCGGTCATCGAGCTTGCCACCACGACGACCACCGGGGCGCCGGCCACCACCACCGGGACGGAGGAGGAGGGCACCGGCGGCGGGTCCCGGAACGAACCCGGGGAGGCGACGGCGCCGGGCGGCGCCAACCCGGCCCCGGTGGCCCCACCGGCCCCTGCCGGGGGTGACGACGACGACCGCGACGACGACGGCGAGGGAGACGACGACGGCGGAGACGACGCGGGTGGAGACGACGACGGCGGCGGAGACGGCTGATGGCCGCCCGGACGACCCGGCCCGCCCGGCCCGCGACCGGCTCCTGGCCCGGCTGCGGCGGCTGCCGCCGCCCGGTCTCCGCCTGCGGGTCCTGGCCTGGTTCGTCGGCCTCCTCACGGTCGCGACCGTAACCTCGGTGCTGGTCATCCGCCAGGTCCTCCACGCCCGCCTCGACGAGCGCATCCACGCCGAGCTGGTCCAGGAGTCGGAAGAGCTGCGGCGGCTGGCCGCCGACGGCGTCGACCCCGACACCGGCAGACCGTTCGGGGCCAACGTCGAGCGGATCTTCCGGGTCTACCTGGAGCGGAACGTGCCGTCGCCCAACGAGGCCCTGATCACCTTCGTGGACGGCGAGCCGTTCCTGCGCAGCGCCCAGGTCATGCCGTTCCGGCTCGACCAGGACCGAGCCCTGGCCGCCCGCTGGGGTTCGGTTCGCCAACCCGACCGTGGCCGGGTCCAGACCCCGGCCGGCCCGGTCGAGTTCCTGGCCGTGCCCCTCCAGACCGGGCAGCGGACATCCGGCGTCTTCGTCGCCGCCATCTTCCGGGACCTCCAGCGGGCCGAGGCCGACGCCGCCGTGCGCGCGGCCACCGCCGTCGGCCTGGGCGTCCTGGTGCTCGGCTCGCTCCTGGCCTGGCGGCTGGCCGGCAACGTCGCCGAGCCGGTGGCCGACCTCACCCGGACCGCCCGCACCATCTCCGAGACCGACCTCAGCCGCCGGATCCCGGTCAGGGGCCGCGACGAGGTGGCCCAGCTGGCCACCACCTTCAACGAGATGCTGGAGCGGCTGGACCGGGCCTTCGGGTCCCAGCGCCAGTTCCTCGACGACGCCGGCCACGAGCTGCGCACGCCGCTGACCATCGTCCGCGGCCACCTCGAGCTGCTCGAGGACGACCCGCAGGAGCGGCGCGAGACGATCGAGCTGGTCCTCGACGAGCTCGACCGGATGCAGCGGATCGTCAACGACCTGCTGCTGCTGGCCAAGCGCGAGCAGCCCGACTTCCTCAACCTCACCACCGTCGACGTTGGCCCGCTCACCGAGGAGCTCCACGCCAAGGTGGTCGCCCTGGCCCCGCGGCGGTGGGGGCTGGAGAGCCGGGGGCGCGGGGTCATCGTGGCCGACCGCCAGCGGCTCACCCAGGCGGTGGTGCAGCTGGCCCAGAACGCGGCCCGCTACGGCAGCGACGACGGGCCGATCGCGCTCGGCTCCAGCGTGGCCGGCGGCGAGGCCCGCTTCTGGGTCCGGGACACCGGCCCCGGCATCCCGGCCGAGCAGCAGGAGCAGCTGTTCGAGCGGTTCCGCCGGGGCCCCGGCCGCCAGCGCGCCGAGGCCGCCGGGCTCGGGCTGGCCATCGTCAAGGCGATTGCCGAGGCCCACCACGGCCGGGTCGAGGTCCAGAGCCGCCCCGGGGCGGGGTCGACCTTCACCGTGGTCGTCCCGGTGGACCAGCCATGAGCCGGATCTTGATCGTCGAGGACGAGGAGCGCATCGCCTCGTTCCTGCGCAAGGGCCTGACCGCCAGCGGCTTCGTCACCGAGGTGGCCGCCGGAGGCGGGCAGGCCCTGGCACTGCTGCGGGCCCGCCGGTTCGACCTGCTGGTGCTCGACCTCGGCCTGCCCGACATGGACGGCTTCGACCTCCTGGACGAGCTGCGCCGGTTCGACCAGCGGCTGCCGGTGGTCATCCTCACCGCCCGGGACAGCGTCCGCGACACCGTCGCCGGGCTGGAGGGCGGGGCCGACGACTACCTCACCAAGCCGTTCAGCTTCGAGGAGCTGCTGGCCCGGGTGCGCCTGCGCCTGCGCGGCGAGCGGGGCGCCGAGCCGGCGGTGCTCCGGGCCGGCGATGCCGCCCTCGACCTCCGCACCCGTCAGGTCCTGCTCGACGGCCAGGCGGTCGACCTCAGCGCCCGGGAGTTCGCCCTGGCCGAGATGTTCTTCCGGCACCCCGGCCAGGTGCTGAGCCGCCAGCAGCTCCTGAGCCGCGTCTGGGGCTACGACTTCGACCCCGGCTCCAACATCGTCGACGTGTACGTCGGCTACCTCCGTAAGAAGCTGGGCCGCCAGCGCATCGCCAGCGTCCGCGGCATGGGCTACCGGCTGCAGCCACACGGCGGCTGACGCCGGCCGGTCGGGCAGAATGGGCCCATGCCGTACCTGGTGACGCCCGTGGTGCCGGCAGGCCGGATGCGGGGGCGTAGGCAGCCGGTCCTGCGGGGCCCGGGCGGGCTGGTGCTGCGGCCCTGGGAGGGCCGCCGACGCCCCGGTCGTCCTCGAGGCCTACCAGGACCCGGCCATCCAGCAGTGGAACCTCCGCGCCTTCACCTCGCTGGGGGAGGCCGAGGCCTGGATCGCCCAGTGGGAGCCGCAGTGGCTGGCCGAGCGGGACGGCTGCTGGGCGGTCGCCGACGGCGCCGGGACGGTCCTGGGCCGGGTCGCGCTGCGGGGCATCCGGCTCATGGACGGCGTCGCCGACTGCACCTACTGGGTCCTGCCGGCGGCCCGGGGCCGGGGCGTGGCCACCGGGGCGACCGTCGCCGTGGCCCGCTGGGCCGTGCACGAGCTGGGGCTGCACCGGCTGGAGCTGCGCAGCGCCATGCGGCACCCCGACGGCTGGCACGACATGCACCTGCACGCCCGGGTCCTCGGCGACCCTGACGCCGGCCCGGGGCCATCGGGGGCCGGCGCCTAGGCCGAGCTGGCCTCGCGGTGGTCGCCGAGGCCGGTGCGGAAGCCCTGGCGCCAGCTCGGGTAGGCCGGCCGCCAGCCCAGCTCCCGCTTGGCCTTGGCGTTGTCGGCCCCGCGGATCTCGGTCATCAGGATCACGCCGTGCTCGCCGGCCAGCAGGCGGGCCGCCCACACCGGAACCCGCCGGGGCGGCCTGGCCCCGGCCGCCTCGGCCAGGGCCGGCAGCCACTCCGAGACCGGGGCCGGGTCGTCGTCGACGATCTGGTAGAGGCCGGGGGCGCCCCGCTCGACGGCGGCCACGGTGGCCGCGGCCGCGTCGTCGATGTGGATGAACGACCAGACGCCGGTCCCGGCGCCGACGATGGGAAGGCGGCGGCGGCGCAGGTCGTCCAGCAGGTACCCGCCGACCCCGGCCGATGTCCCGGGCCCGTAGAAGCCGCCGTAGCGCAGCACCACCCCCTCGATCCCCTCGGCGCCGAGCACCGCCGCCTCGAGGTGGCGGATGGCGTCCAGGGTGCGCCGCAGCTCGGCCGGCGGGTCGGGGTCGAGCGGGTCCTCCTCGGTCTTGACCGGCCCGCCGAGGCGGGCGAACGGCCACCCGGCGAAGCTCTGGGCGACCAGGCGCCTGGCCCCGGCCGCCCGGGCCGCCGCCAGCAGGTTGTCGGTGCCCTCGGTACGCAGCCGGTTGGTGGCCGCGAACCCGGCGTCGAACTTCTTGAGGTTGGTGGTGCCGGCCAGGTCGGTGAGCTGGTGCACCACCACCTCGGGCCGGGCCGCCGCGACCACCCGCAGCAGGTCGTCCCGGTCGAGGGCGTCGGCGACCACCGGCGCGGCCCCGGCCGCCCGCAGCCCGGCGGTCTTGCCCGGCGAGCGGGTCATGGCCGTCACCTGATGACCGGCCGAGACCAGCAGCGGCACCAGCCGGCGGCCCAGCGCCCCGGTCGCCCCGGCGACGAAGATCCTCATGGTCAGCTCCCTCCAGTCGGCGTTTCCCTCCCAGACGAGGCGGCCGTCCCCGCTGTGACAGCGGCGCTGGTGTCACGTCCGGCCGCCGGATCTCGTCCTGAGGGCATGGCGCCGGTGTCTGGTTGACTGGGAGGACGATGGACGAGGGCGATGCCTACCAGGAGCTGCGGCCGCTGCTGTTCTCGATCGCCTACCAGATGGTGGGCAGCGCCAGCGAGGCCGAGGACCTGGTCCAGGAGGCCTACCTCCGCTTCCACCGGGCCGTGGCCGGGGGGGCCGAGGTCGCCTCACCCAAGGCGTACCTGTCGGCGGTCACGACCCGCCTGGCCATCGACCACCTGCGCTCGGCGCGGGCCCGCCGCGAGCAGTACGTGGGCGCCTGGCTGCCGGAGCCGCTGGTGACCGGCGAGGACGCGGACCCGGCCCGCCACGCCGAGACCGCCGACTCGCTGTCGCTGGCCTTCCTGGTCCTGCTGGAGCGGCTGTCACCGGTCCAGCGGGCGGTGTTCCTGCTGCACGAGGTGTTCGGCTACGGCTACGCCGAGATCGCCGGGCTGGTCGGCCGGTCCGAGGACAACTGCCGCCAGATCGCGGCCAGGGCCCGCCGCCACATCGAGGCCGGCCGGCCCCGGTTCGAGGCCTCCCGGCGCGAGCGCGAGGAGCTGGCCCGCCGCTTCTTCGCCGCCATCGACCAGGGCGACACCGAGGGGCTGGTCGGGATGCTGGCCGATGACGCCGTCCTCTACGGCGACGGCGGCGGCAAGGCCCCGGCCCTGGCCGCCCCGGTCCACGGGGCCGAGCGGGTCGCCCGGTTCCTGCTCGGGCTGGCCCGCCGCGGCCGCGCCGTGGGCATGCTCGTCACCCCGGCCGAGATCAACGGCCACCCCGGCATGCTCGCCTTTGACCCGGCCGGCCGCCTGGTCAGCGTCCTGGCCCTCGACATCGCCGACGGCCAGGTCCAGACCGTCCGCTCCATCGTGAACCCCGACAAGCTCCGCCACCTCGGCCCCGTCGGCGACCTGAACGCCCTCCTCGGCGGGGGCTGAGGCTCACCGGACGAGCCGGAAGAACCCCCGGACCTCGCCGACGAACAGCTCCGGCTGCTCGAAGGCGGCGAAGTGCCCGCCCCTGGCCGGCTCGTTCCACCAGCGGATGTCGGGGAAGCGCCGCTCGGCCCAGCGCCGCGACGGGCGCTGCAGCTCCCTGGGGAAGACCGAGCAGCCGGTCGGGACCCGCACCTGGTCGGTGACCGGGCCGGCCAGCACCCGGTTCACCTGCCGGATGCTCTCCCAGTAGAGCCGGGCCGCCGACGCCCCGGTGCCGGGCAGCCAGTACAGCATCAGGTTGTCGAGCAGCTCGTCGCGGGTGAGCACGTTCTCGGGATGGCCGTCGCAGTCGGTCCAGGACCAGAACTTCTCGACGATCCAGGCGCCCAGGGCGGCGGGGGAGTCGACCAGCCCGTAGCCGACCGTCTGGGGGCGGGTCGCCTGCTCGGTGGAGTACCCGGCCTCCTCCTCGCCGGCCCGCTCCAGGTCGGCCAGGGCGGCCCGCTCCCGCTCGGTCAGGTCGCCGAAGGTCGCCGGGTCGGGCGGGGCCAGCGGCGGGGTGAGGTGGATCCCGGCGAGATGCTCGGGGTCCTGCTGGCCGAGGCTGGCGCTGACGCTCGTCCCCCAGTCGCCGCCCTGGGCGCCGTAGCGGTCGTAGCCGAGCCGGGCCATCAGCGACGCCCAGGCCCGGGCGATCCGCTCGACCCCCCAACCGGGCCGGTCCGGCTTGTCGCTGAACCCGTAGCCCGGCAGCGACGGGCAGACCACGTGGAAGGCGTCGCCCGCCTCCCCGCCGTGCGCCACCGGGTCGGTGAGCGGCCCGATCACCTTCAGGAACTCGACCACCGACCCCGGCCAGCCGTGGGTCAGGACCAGCGGCAGCGCCTCCCGGTGGGGCGAGCGGACATGCAGGAAGTGGACGCCGAGCCCGTCCAGCTCGGTCCGGAACTGGCCGAGCCCGTTCAGCCGGGCCTCGGTGGTCCGCCAGTCGTAGTCCTCCGCCCAGTACTGGCACAGCTTCCGCAGGTAGTCGAGCGGCACCCCCTGCGACCAGCCGCCGGCCGTGGCCGGCTCGGGCCAGCGGGTCCGGGCCAGCCGGTCCCGGAGGTCCCGGAGCGCGGCCTCGGGCACGGCCAGCCGGAACGGGCGCACCTCACCCGTCATGGGGGCTCCCCGGCGGCGGTGGCAGAGGACGGCGTCGTCGTCGGAGTACACCGGGGCAGTATGCCCCAGCCTCCCTCGAGACCTAGACCGTGGTCCTGGTGGTCGCGTTCAGGTGGCCGACGAGCTCGTCGACGACGCGGTCGGCGTCGTCGTGGCCGACCTGGCAGGTGCCGGCGTTGGCGTGACCCCCGCCGCCGTAGGACAGCATCAGGGCGCCGATGTCGGCGCTGGAGCCGCGGTTGAGGATCGACTTGCCGACCGCCAGGACGGTGTTCTGGCGCTGCTTGCCCCAGATGACGTGGATCGACACCGTGGTGGCGGGGAACAGCGCGTAGACCATGAAGCGGTTCCCGGCGTGGATGACCTCCTCGGGCCGCAGGTCGACGACCACGACGCCGCCGCGGAGGCTGCTGCAGCGCCGGAGCTGGGCCACGAACGCCTCGGACTGCTGGTGGTAGAGGTCGACGCGCTCCTTGACGTCCGGCAGCTCCAGGATCTCGTCGATGTGATAGCGCTGGCAGGCGTCGATCAGCTGCATCATCAGCTGGTAGTTGGAGATCCGGAAGTCGCGGAAGCGGCCCAGCCCGGTGCGGCTGTCCATGAGGAAGTTCAGCAGCACCCAGCCGGTGGGGTGGAGCACCTCCTCCAGCGAGTACTGGGCCGAGTCGGCCTGGTCGACGGCCCGCATCAGGTCCGGTGAGATGTCCGGGAACCGCTCCGCCCCGCCGTAGTACTCGTAGACCACCCGGGCCGCCGACGGCGCGTCGGGGTCGATGATGTGGTTGGCGGCGATGGTGGTGTTGCGCAGGGTCTCGCTGTGATGGTGGTCGAAGACCAGGTGGGCGTCCGGGGCGTAGGGCAGGTTGGTGGTGATGTCGCGGGGGCCGATCTCCACCCGCCCGTCCTGCACGTCCTTGGGATGGACGAAGAGGATGTCCTCGACCAGGCCGAGCTGCCGGAGCAGTACGGCACAGACCAGCCCGTCGAAGTCACTCCGGGTGACCAGCCGGTATCGCTCTGAGCCCAACAGACAGCCTCCTCGTCGTCCGGGTCGGTCGCTCCCTGCAGATGAGGTCGGCCATCGAGGCCAAGCCCTTGACCCGTCAGGCAAGCCGGTTCGCCCAGGCGACCTGGCCCAGCCAGGTC
>DATABK010000740.1:0-2357 GCA_036259695.1 Actinomycetes bacterium
ACACCAAGCTCGGGGCCGAGGAGATCACCCGCGACATCCCCAACGTCTCCGAGGACGTCCTCAAGGACCTGGACGAGCGGGGCATCATCCGCATCGGGGCCGAGGTCGACCCCGGCGACGTCCTGGTCGGGAAGGTCACGCCCAAGGGCGAGACCGAGCTGACCCCAGAGGAGCGCCTGCTGCGCGCCATCTTCGGGGAGAAGGCCCGCGAGGTCCGCGACACCTCCCTGAAGGTGCCCCACGGCGAGACCGGCAAGGTCATCGGCGTGCGGGTCTTCTCCCGCGAGGCCGGCGACGACCTCAACCCGGGCGTGAACCAGCTGGTCCGCGTCTACGTCGCCCAGAAGCGGAAGATCTCCGACGGCGACAAGCTGGCCGGCCGCCACGGCAACAAGGGCGTCATCTCCAAGATCCTCCCCGAGGAGGACATGCCCTTCCTGGCCGACGGCACCCCGATCGACGTCATCCTCAACCCGCTCGGCGTGCCGAGCCGGATGAACATCGGCCAGGTGCTGGAGACGCACCTGGGCTGGGTGGCCGCCCACGGCTGGTCGTTCGACACCCTGCCCGGCTGGGCCAAGGAGACCGGCTGGTCCAAGGAGCAGGGCCGCCAGGACGAGACCCTGCCGCTCGGCACCCCGGTGTTCGACGGCGCCAACGAGGAGGCCATCGAGGACCTGCTCACGGCCACCCTCGGCACCTATGAGGACCCGGCCGACGGCCAGACCCACAAGCTGGTCGACGCCGAGGGCAAGGCGGTGCTGTTTGACGGCCGCACCGGCGAGCCGTACCCGACCCCGGTGACCGTCGGCTACATCTACATCATGAAGCTGCTGCACCTGGTGGACGACAAGATCCACGCCCGCTCCACCGGCCCCTACTCGATGATCACCCAGCAGCCGCTGGGCGGGAAGGCGCAGTTCGGTGGCCAGCGGTTCGGCGAGATGGAGGTCTGGGCCCTCGAGGCCTACGGCGCCGCCTACGCCCTGCAGGAGCTGCTCACCATCAAGTCCGACGACGTCCTGGGCCGCGTGAAGGTCTACGAGGCGATCGTCAAGGGCGAGAACATCCCCGAGCCCGGCATCCCCGAGTCCTTCAAGGTGCTGATCAAGGAGATGCAGTCGCTCTGCCTGAACGTCGAGGTGCTCTCGGCCGAGGGCCAGGAGATCGAGATGCGGGAGACCGACGAGGACGTGTTCAGAGCCGCCGAGGAGCTGGGGATCGACCTCTCACGGCGGGAGCCCTCTTCGGTCGAGGAGGTTTAAGTGCTCGACGTCAACTACTTCGACGAGCTGCGGATCGGCCTGGCCACGGCCGAGCAGATCCGCATGTGGTCCAACGGCGAGGTCCGCAAGCCCGAGACGATCAACTACCGCACCCTCAAGCCCGAGAAGGACGGCCTCTTCTGCGAGAAGATCTTCGGGCCGACGCGGGACTGGGAGTGCTACTGCGGCAAGTACAAGCGCGTCCGCTTCAAGGGCATCATCTGTGAGCGCTGCGGCGTCGAGGTCACTCGGGCCAAGGTCCGGCGCGAGCGGATGGGCCACATCGAGCTGGCCGCGCCCGTCACCCACATCTGGTACGTCAAGGGTGTGCCGAGCCGGCTCGGCTACCTGCTCGACATGGCCCCCAAGGACCTCGAGAAGATCATCTACTTCGCCGCCAACGTGGTGACCTGGGTCGACGACGACCGCCGTCACGACGACCTGCCGCGGATCGAGACCGAGCTGGCGCACGAGCGCGAGCAGGTCGAGGTCGACAAGCAGAAGCGCGAGGAGGAGATCAAGGCCCAGCTGGAGGCCAACCTGGCCGAGCTGGAGGCCCAGGGGGCCAAGTCCGACCAGCGCCGCAAGGCCCGGAACGAGGCCGAGCGGGCGTTCAAGGACGTACGCGAGAAGGCCGCGACCCGGGTCGAGCTGCTCGAGCGCATCCTGGACGTGTTCAAGAACATGTCGCCCAAGCAGCTGCTGGCCGACGACCAGTACTACCGCGAGCTGCGTGACCGCTTCGGCGAGTACTTCTCGGCCGGCATGGGCGCCGACGCCATCAAGGATCTGCTGCTGCGTGAGGGGGTCGAGGAGGAGCAGGCCCGCCTGCGCGAGGTCATCGCCACCTCCAAGGGCCAGAAGCAGCAGCGGGCCATCAAGCGGCTGCGGGTCGTCTCGGCCTTCATCGGCCGGCGCAACTCGCCGCTCGGCATGGTGCTCGACTGCGTCCCGGTGATCCCGCCCGACCTGCGCCCGATGGTGCAGCTGGACGGCGGCCGGTTCGCCACCAGCGACCTGAACGACCTGTACCGGCGGGTCATCAACCGCAACAACCGCCTCAAGCGGCTGCTGGACCTGGGCGCGCCCGAG
>DATABK010000741.1:0-8723 GCA_036259695.1 Actinomycetes bacterium
TGCCCCGGGGAATCAGGGTCCGATGTGGAGGTGCGCAGTGGAAGCTCGAGCCCAAGGCGAGGCCCCCGACCGCAACCTGGCCCTCGAGCTCGTCCGGGTCACCGAGGCGGCCGCCATGGCCGCGGCCGCCCGGTCGCTGGACGCGGCCGCCTTCCGGGCCCGCTACCGGCTGCCCTGACCCCGGACGTGCAGCGGGCCCTTGACGCCAACCGGGTGGGATCGGCGGCGCCAGGGCCCGACTGCCGGAGGCCGCGCACACCCGAGCGGGCGGGGCCACCGTTGTCAGGGTAAGCCGCGGCGGCCCTGGATGCCAGTCCCCCCGGTGGAGAAAATGGCATCTGGGCCAACGGCGGCCCCGCCCCGGAGGGGTCCGGGGAACCCCGAGGGGGTGCCCCGGGGAATCAGGGTCCGATGTGGAGGTGCGCAGTGGAAGCTCGAGCCCAAGGCGAGGCCCCCGACCGCAACCTGGCCCTCGAGCTCGTCCGGGTCACCGAGGCGGCCGCCATGGCCGCGGCCCGCAAGATGGGCTTCGGCGACAAGGAGGCGGTCGACCAGGCGGCCGTGGACGCCATGCGCCACGTCCTCGACTCGGTCTCGATGACCGGGGTGGTGGTCATCGGCGAGGGCGAGAAGGATCAGGCGCCCATGCTCTACAACGGCGAGGAGATCGGCGACGGCACCCTGCCCGAGGTCGACGTGGCCGTCGACCCGGTGGACGGCACCACCCTGACCGCCAAGAGCATGCCCAACGCGATCTCGGTGGTCGCCCTTTCCGACCGCGGCACCATGTTCGACCCGGGCCCGTGCGTCTACATGGACAAGCTGGTGGTCGGGCCGGAGGCGGCCGACGCGGTCGACTTCGAGGCCCCCCTGGCCCTCAACTTGCGCCTGGTCGCCAAGGCCAAGGGCGCGCGCGTGGCCGACCTGACCGTCTGCATCCTCGACCGGCCCCGCCACGAGGACCTGGTCAAGCAGATCCGGGCCGCCGGGGCCCGGGTCAAGCTGATCACCGACGGCGACGTCGCCGGGGCGATCATGGCCGCCCGCGAGGGCACCGGCGTCGACATGCTGGTCGGGATCGGCGGCACCCCCGAGGCGGTGATCGCCGCCTGCGCCCTCAAGTGCATCGACGGCGCCATCTTCGGCCGTCTCTGGCCCCGCAACGACAGCGAGCGTCAGGCCGCCCTTGACGCCGGCTACGACCTCGACCAGGTCCTCGACATCGACGACCTGGTCCGCGGCGACAACGTGTTCTTCGCCGCCACCGGGGTCACCGACGGCGAGCTCCTGCGCGGCGTCCGCTTCGACCGCCGTGGCGCGCTCACCCAGTCCCTGTCCATGCGCTCCAAGTCCGGCACCTCCCGCCAGATCGACGCCCGCCACCAGCTCTCCAAGCTGAGTCGCTACGCCTCGATCGACTATGGTTAGGCCTTGCTGACATCGTGTCCGCACAAGGAGGGCAATTCGGCATGGGCCAGATCGATGCCTCGGACTACTCGTCGCTGAAGAACGTGGTCGAGGAGAAGTCGAACGAGGAGCTGGTCAGCGCCATCCAGCAGCAGGAGGGTGGGGTCGACGGGGTGCTCGGCCAGGTCTTCGCCGGCATGGCGGAGTCGTTCAACCCCGACAAGGCGGCCGGCCAGCAGGCGGTGGTGCAGTTCGAGATCAGCGCCCCCGACGGCACCCACGAGTACGCCATGCGGATCGCCGACGGCCGCTGCGAGGTCGAGCGGGGGCGGGCCGAGAGCCCACGGGTCACCATCAGGATGGGGCTCGGTGACTTCCTCCGCATGATCACCGGCACCGCCAACGGCATGCAGCTCTTCATGACCGGCAAGCTCAAGGTGTCGGGCGACCTGTTCTTCGCCCAGACCTACCAGTCCTGGTTCGACCGGCCTCAGGGCTGAGCCGGCGGCTGGGCCGGCTCGGGGATCGGGACGTCGGCGACCAGGAGCCGGTCGTGGCGCTGGAGGCGGAAGCCGAGCTTGGCCGCGACCCGGAGGCTGGCGGTGTTGTCGGGGGAGGTCGTCCAGCTGGGGACGCGGCCCCGGCGGCGCACGTCCTGGCAGACGGCGGCGGCGCAGGCCGTGCTCAGGCCGAGGCCACGGAACTCGGGCTCGGTGGCCACCCCGAGGTCCTCGTAGCCCTCGCCCACGAAGAACGGGCAGGCGACGGCGGCCAGCCGCCGCCCGTCGAACGCCCCCCAGCCGGTGCCGCTGGCAGCCAGGCCGCCGGGGCCGCCCCAGGTGTTGGCGATCCAGTCGGTCTCGGAACCGAGCCCGGCCAGGGGCCCGGCGTCGCCGGGGCCGAGCCGGCGCAGCCGGAGGCGGCCGCGGTGCTCGGGCGGCGGGCCGGCCGCGCCCTCCAGGGTGAAGATCACCCGGGGCCACTCGCGCAGCTGGCGGGCGGCCGCCCGCAGCAGCGGCTCGAACGCCTCAGGGGTCTCGACGAACCCGACGATGCGGCCGCGGACGGCGGCCGGGTCGAGCGCGCCCGGGTCGCCGGCCAGGGCCCAGTTGCCGCCGCTCTCCGCCAGCAGCGCCCGCGGGCCCGGCCAGCGGTCGGCCAGGCAGCTCCCGTGGCCGGTGGCGAGCACGTGCCGGGCGACCATCGGCCCGGGCCGCTCCGGTGGGAGCAGGCGGGCGGCCGCGGCCAGCTGCTCGCGGGTCAGCCGGACCAGCGGCGGGGGGTTCGGGGGGCTCAAGCCCAGCCCCCGGGCGGCGGGGGGTCCGGGGGGCACGTCAGCGCCAGTCCAGCTCGACGACCAGCGCCCGGTGGTCGGAGGCCGGGCCGCTGACGATCCGGCTGCCCCGGGGCCGCAGGGCGGCGCCGGGGCCGGCGGCCAGGACGTGGTCGAGCTGGACCAGCGGGCCCGACGACCCCGGGGGGCGGTTGCGGAAGGTGCCCCCGCGGGCCAGCGGCCGCCAGCCGGGGAGCGACAGCAGCCGGACGGCCGGCCACCACAGGTTGAGGTCACCGAGCAGCAGGCGGGGGCCGCCGCGCTCGTCCAGGTGGCGCTGGAGGGCGCGCAGCTGGGTGACGTTTGGGCCGGGGACGAAGCTCAGGTGGGTGCCGGCCACGGTCAGGCGCCGGTCCCCGTCGGCCAGCCCGGCGACCAGGGCGACCCTGGGCTCGTCGCGGCCGGCCTGGGGCAGCAGGACGGTTTCGACCTCCTCGAGGGGCAGGCGCGACAGGAGCGCGATGCCGTAGGCGGTGCCGCCGGGATCGGCGTCGCCCGGCACCGGCGGGCGCCAGCCCTGGCCGGGCGTGCCGAGCATGGCCGGGGCGTAGCGCCAGTCCATGCCCAGGGCCTCGCCGAGCAGCCGGGCCTGGTCGGCCCGGTGGCTGCGGCCCTGCTCGCGGTCGACCTCCTGGACCGCGACCAGGTCGGCGTCCAGGCGGCGCAGGGTGGCCAGGGTCAGGTCGAGGTCGACCCGGCTCCCGTCCCAGACCCGGCCGGCGAAGATGTTCCAGGTGGCCACCTTCAGCGCCCGGGTCACGTGAGGCCTCGAGGCGCAACGTCCCACCCGGTGGCCGGCCTCGGGGTGGCCGGGACCGGCGGCTCGGTCACGCTGACCGGGTCGCCGACCCGGACCCGGCCGGCCGTGACCACCCGGGCGTTGCTCCCGAACAAGGCCCCGTTGGCGCGGCGCAGCCAGCGGAGCAGCTCCGGCCAGCGGGACTGGTCGTCGGGGTCCCGGGTCGGGATCACGCAGCGGGCGCAGGGGTGCAGCAGCTCAAGGGTCACCTCGCCGACCTGGAGCCGGCCGCCCTCCCAGGTGTGCTCGGCGAAGGCAGGCGCGTCCAGCTCCAGGTGCAGGTTGGTCCGGAAGCGGCGCACGTCGACCGGCCGGCCCAGGGCCTCGGCGACCGCCCGCCGGGAGGCCTCGGTGGTCACCAGCACCGACGCCGACAGGTCCTGCTGGCCGCCAAGGTCGCGGTGGCGCCGCACGGCCACGCCCAGGTCGTCGGTCAGGGCCTGCTCGAGGCCGGGATCGTCCCAGCCCCAGGCCCGGCCGTCGGGGGCCCGGAGGGTCGGCGGCGGCGGGTCGGCGGGGTCCAGCCGGTCGTCGGGTGCCTGCGGGTACGCGGCCGACCAGGCCAGCATCCGCGGCGCCTGGCGGACGGTGAGCCAGCGGCCGTCGCGACCCTCGCGCAGGTCGAGCAGGGCATGGGCGCGGTCGCCGCCCAGCCCGCGCCAGTCGAGCCGGGCCGCCGCCAGCCCCTCGCCCCCGAGTGACTTGACCGGCCACCGGGCCAGGTCGGTGAGCACGCCCTCCGCCATCGCTAGGTGCCGTCCGAGAGCCGGTGCTCGTAGAGAGGCTCCAGCCACGGGGGGCCGTCGCCACCCTCAGGCGTGATGGCCTGCTCGACCTTGAGCATGGCCTTGCGGCCGTCCAGCTCGAGCTCGCCCAGGTGGTTCTCGAACCGGGGGCCCTCGACGACCCGCCAGGCGATCGCCTCCGGCTCGACCCCGGCCCGGCGGGCCAGCCACCTGGTCACGGCCTGGGCCGGGCGCCGGAAGGCCCGGCTGTGGGCGGCCCGCTGGTCGCGGGGCAGCGGGTTGCGCAGCGGCGAGCAGACCGCCTGCCAGGCCGGGCTGTGACCGCCGGAGGCGCCGGGGAACGAGAACTCGGCCAGGTAGGTGTGGTGGACGTCGCCCGACAGCACCACCACCGACCCCGGCGCCCGCCCCCGCCGGCCGGCCGCGACCGCCTCGATCAGCGCCGCCAGCCGGTCGAAGGAGTCGTTGAAGGCGGCCCAGTGCTCCAGGTCGATCCCCTGGCGGATCATCTCCCCGGCCCTGGCCATGATCCGGCCCCAGGCCCCGGCGGTCACCGCCTCGTTCCACGCCTCCAGGTCGTGGATGGCCGGGGCCAGGGCGAACGGCAGCGAGGAGGCCAGCAGCAGGTGGTCGAAGTCGCCGGTGGCCTGCTCCTCGACCCAGGCGAACTCGTCGTCGTCGATCATCTCCCGGCGACTGCCCTCCAGGACCCGCCCGCAGCGCGAGTCGATCACCACCAGCCGGGTCTTGCCGAAGTCGCGCTTGTAGCTCCAGCGGGTCCCCTCGATCTCCCGGTCGGCCCGCAGGGCGAACTCGCGCAGCACACCGGTGGCGTCGCCGGCGTCGCGGACCTTGGGCCAGACCGGGTCGTCGTCCAGGTCGTCCGGGGACAGGTTGCCCAGGTGCTGGTAGAGCCAGTAGCTGGACAGGCCGCTGGTGATCCGCTCGTCCCACCAGTCCTTGGACCGCATGTGCTCGACCCAGGCGGCCGAGGTGTTCCAGTCGTCGCTGATGTCGTGGTCGTCGAAGATCATGGCCGACGGGACCGTCGACAGCAGCCAGCGCAGCACCGGGTCGCCCCACGCCTCCCAGTACAGCCGCGTGTACTCCTCGAAGTCGGCCACCTCCAGGCCGGGCGGCCGGCTGACGTCGCGGCGCCCGCGGATGAACTCCTCCACCTCCTCGGAGGTGTCGTCGGCGTAGATCTGGTCACCGAGCAGCAGCAGGAGGTCCGGCCAGGTGTCCTGGTCGGCGTCGCGCATCCGCAGGGCGAAGGCGTACAGGGCGTCGGCGCCCTTGCCCCGCTTGGGGTCGGCGCTCGGCGGCAGGGTCCAGGGCGGGGTGTGGGGGGCGGCCACCCGGCAGGACCCGAAGGCGATCCGCAGCGGGTGGTCGCCGTGGAGGGTGCGGATGGTGCTGGCCGGGAAGGCCGGCCCGTCCGCGCCGGCCGGCTCCGGCCACACCTGCTCGCCGTCGAGGGTGACCTGGTAGGTGTAGACGCGGTCCGGCTCCAGCCCCTCGATCAGGACCAGCGCGTAGTGGTGGCCCTGGACGGCGAAGGTCGGGGCGCCGGCCCGCACCCCGCCCGGCGAGACCAGCACCTCGACCTGGGCGGCGGCGTCGGTCTCGACCCAGACGGTGGCCTGGGTCTCCCCGACGTAGCGCAGCAACGGGCCCAGCACGAGCTTCGGCATGCTCTGATGCTACGCCCGCGCCGAGACGGACAAGAGCGCACCCGGTCGGGCCAGCATGCTGGCGGTGACCAGCCCGGCCGCCCCGCGGACGGCCGCGTCCGGGCCGAGGGCCGAGATGGCCACCCGGGGCGGGGCCGCCCTGGTCATGGGGATGCCGGCCAGCAGCGCCCGCTGGAACGGCTCCCGCAGCCAGGGGGCGAGGACGGCGTAGATCCCGCCCAGCACCACCGTGTCGGGGTCGAGCAGCTTGACCAGCGAGGCCGCCGCCACCCCGAGGCTGCGCCCGGCCACCTCGAGGGCGGCAAGGGCCTGGCCGTCGCCGGCGGCGAGTTGCCCGACCAGGGTGCTGACCGGTCCGTCGGCCCGCCCGGTGCTGGTCGAGACGGCCGGGTCGAGCCCGGCCCGGCGCAGGATCGCCTCCTGGCCGCAGAACAGCTCCAGGCAGCCCCGGCCCCCGCAGGCGCAGGCGGCCCCGTCCGGCTCCAGGGTGGTGTGGCCGAGCTCGCCGGCGTGCCCGTGGGCGCCCCGGAACAGCTCGCCGGCGACGACGATGCCCGCCCCGACCCCGATCTCGCCGGAGATGTGCACGTAGTCGCCGAGGCCGGCCCCGTCCCCGAACCACAGCTCGCCGAGGGCGGCCAGGTTGGCCTCGTTCTCGACCAGGACCGGGGTGAGGGCCGCCGGCACCCGGCCGGCCAGCAGCCGGCGCAGCGGGACCCCGCTCCAGTCGAGGTTGGGGGCGCGGGCCACCGCCCCCGTCTCCTGGTCGACCAGCCCGGGCACGGCCACGCAGGTGGCCGAGATGGTCAGGCCCTGGCTCCGGGCGGCGGCCACCGCGGCCGCGGCCAGCCGGGCCAGCAGCTCGGCCACGGCCGCCGGGTCGCGGGCCCGGTTGTCGCCGACCTCGACGTACTGGACCCGGGTCCGCCGGGCCAGGTCGACCACGCAGGCGGCCAGGTAGTCGACGTTGACCTCCAGCCCGAGCCCGGCCAGGCCGTCGCGGGCCAGGGTCAGGGCGGTGCCGGGCCGGCCGAGCTCGCTCCCCCGCTGCGCCCCCTGCTCGACCACCAGGTGGGCGGCCAGCAGCTCGGTGACGATGCTGGACACCGACGACTTGGTCAGGCCGGTGCGGGCGGCCAGCTGGGCCCGGGTGACGGGCTCGTGGCGGGCCACCGCGTCCAGGACCAGGGCCCGGTTCCGGTCGCGCATCGCGCGGGGGCGCAGGGGCACGTCACCCGACGGACCGGCCATGGCCAACGCTCCCGGTAGCGAAGTTCACTGCTCGAACGAAGTAAGCGCATCCCCGGCCTGCCGTCAAGCCATGCTGCCATTTCGAGATCGTTCGGAACGCGGACGAATATGTTCTGGCCTCTTGACGGGCCGGGGGCTGGCTGGGACCATCTCGCTGCTGTGGTGCGTCTCCCGAGGAGTTGCCGATGCAGGAGCCCCGCCCGACCCGCGACGACAAGTTCAGCTTCGGCCTGTGGACGGTCGGCTGGCTGGCCCGGGACCCCTTCGGCGACGCCACCCGGCCCCCGCTGGACCCGGTGGAGAGCGTGCACCGCCTGGCCGGGCTCGGCGCCTGGGGGATCACCTTCCACGACGACGACCTGATCCCCTTCGGTGCCGACACCGACCAGCGGGAGCGGCACGTCAAGCGGTTCCGGGCCGCCCTCGAGGAGACCGGGATGGTGGTGCCCATGGCCACCACCAACACCTTCACCCACCCGGTGTTCCGGGACGGGGCGTTCACCGCCAACGACCGCGACGTGCGCCGCTACGCGGTCCGCAAGATCATGCGCAACCTCGACCTGGCGGCCGAGCTGGGCGCCCAGACCTATGTCTTCTGGGGTGGGCGCGAGGGCGCCGAGACCGACGCCGCCAAGGACGTCCGGGTCGCCCTCGACCGCTACAAGGAGGGCCTCGACCTCCTCTGCCAGTACGTGGTCGACCGGGGCTACGGCCTCCGGTTCGCGATCGAGCCCAAGCCCAACGAGCCCCGCGGCGACATCCTGCTCCCCACCGTCGGCCACGCCCTGGCCTTCATCAACGAGCTCGAGCACGCCGACATGGTCGGCCTCAACCCCGAGGTCGGGCACGAGCAGATGGCCGGGCTCAACTTCGTCCACGGGATCGCCCAGGCCCTGTGGCACGGCAAGCTGTTCCACATCGACCTCAACGGACAGCACGGGCCCAAGTACGACCAGGACCTGGTCTTCGGCCACGGCGACGTCAAGAGCGCCTTCTTCCTGGTCGACCTGCTCGAGCACGGCGGCTACGAGGGCCCACGGCACTTCGACTACAAGCCGCCCCGGACCGAGGACCCCGACGACGTCTGGGTCACCGCCGCCGCCAACATGCGCACCTACCTGCTGCTCAAGGAGCGGGCGGCCGCCTTCCGGGCCGACCCCGAGGTCGCGGCCGCGATGGCCGCGGCCCGGGTCCACGAGCTGGCCACCCCGACCCTGGCCGAGGGCGAGACCTGGTCCGACCTGGTCGCCGACCGGGGCTCGTTCGAGGACTTCGACGTGGAGGCGGCCGGCCGCCGGGGCATGCACTACGCCGCCCTCGACCAGCTGGCCGTCGAGCACCTGCTGGGGGCACGCTCTTGACCCTGGTCGCCGGGGTGGACTCCTCCACCCAGGCCTGCAAGGTCGTGGTCCGGGACGCGGCCGGCGGCGAGCTGCGGCGCCAGGGCCGGGCCCCCCACCCCGACGGGACCGAGGTCGACCCGGCCGCCTGGG
>DATABK010000742.1:0-2027 GCA_036259695.1 Actinomycetes bacterium
CGGGCTGGCCGCGCCCGGATGGACCAGGGTGGCCCCGGCCACCCCGTGGGGCACCGGCCCAGGCGGCAGCTCCAGGTCGAGCCGGTTCGGGTCGGCGTCGATGCCGCTCTCGGAGAGCAGCCGGCACCAGCGGGCGACCTCGTGCTCGTCGGGTCGCCAGCGGGGGCCCTGGGAGCTGGCCGGCACCGCCGGGTGGGCGAACGCCACCAGCCGCCGCGGCCCGGTGTCCAGCAGCAGGTTGTGGCTCTCGGGGCCGCGGCCGTGCAGGTTCACGGCCAGCCCGGCCCCGTGCAGGAGCTGGGACAGCGGCTCGGTCAGCCCGTCGGCCGGGACGACCTCGTCGACCGCGCCCGAGGCCTTGGCCAGCGGGGCGAGCACGGCCGGGGTGGCCAGCAGGCGCGGGTGGCGCGGGAAGGCGTCGGCCAGGGCCCGCAGGGCCGGGAGCGCGGTCAGCAGGTCGCCGAGGCCCAGGGCCCGCAGCACGACCACCGCCGGGCGCGGCTGCGCCCCGCGGAGGGAGGACGGGCTCACGGCCATGACGACTCGGTGGACGGGCTCACCATCAGCTCCCTGACCTCGCAGCCGGGCGGCTGGCAGAGGGCGAACAGGACGGCCTGGGCGACATCCTCGGGCCGGTTCAGCTTGGCGTCCGCCGCCGGCTTGTACTGCTCGGGCCGGCCGTCGAAGAACGCCGTGTGCATGCCGCCCGGGACCAGCAGGGTGACCCCGATCCGGCCGGCCGTCTCGGCGGCCAGGGCCCGGGTGAAGCCGACCACGCCGAACTTGCTGGCGCAGTAGGCGGTGGCGTCGGGCAGCGCCCGCATCCCCAGGGTGGAGGCGACCGTGACGACCCTGCCCGAGGTGCGCTGGAGGTGGGGGAGGGCGGCCCGGACGACGGCGGCCGTGCCCAGCAGGTTGACCGCCACCACCCGCTCCCAGGCGTCGGCCGGGACACTGTCCAGCGGACCGCAGGCGTCGACGCCGGCGGCGGTCACGACCCCGTCGAGCCGGCCCAGCCGCTCCACGGCACCCTCGACGGCGGCCGCGGCCGCGCCCCGGTCGGCCAGGTCGACCAGCTGGTGGTCGACGTCGAAGGGCGGGGTGACCAGGTCGAGCACGAACGGCCGGCCCCCGGCCGCCTGCACGGCCAGGGCGACGGCCGCCCCGAGACCGGATGCGCCCCCGGTCACCAGGACCGTGCCGTCGAACCGGACCTGCACCGTCCCGTCAGTGGCTGTCACGTCGGACGACCTCCTTCATCAACTGCGTGGTCGAGCGGCCTTCGAGGTAGGGAAGAACGACGGCCTGACCACCCCAGGTGGCCAGCAGGGCCGCCTCGGGAAGGTCGGCCAGGGCGTAGTCGCCACCCTTGGCGAACACGTCCGGCCGCAGCCGCTGCAGGACCGCCTCCGGGGTCCGCTCGTCGAAGGGCACGACCACGTCCACGCAGCCGAGCGCCTCCAGCACCGCGACCCGATCCGCCTCCGGAACCAGGGGACGTTCCAAGCCCTTGAGCCGGCGCACCGAATCGTCGGAGTTCAGACACACTACCAGACAGTCCCCGAGCGCCCGCGCCGACCGCAACGTGGCCACATGCCCGGCATGCAGCAGATCGAAGCAGCCTCCGGTGGCGACGACAGTGCCGCCTCGGGCGCGGACGGCGGCGATCAGTGCCTGGGCCCGTTCCATGGCCGAGCCAACTTGGGTCGGAAGCGGCGGGGGGCTGTGGACAACCGCGCGCATCGGCTCCGGCCGCGGGTTACCCTCCCGTTCAGGGGCCCCATGCTCCGGTGGGTGGGGTTCCGGCGTGCCCGGGATCGGTGGGGTGCCGGCTTCCAGCTGGACGATGCCGGCGCCGCCGGCGGTTACGAAGGCGGTGGCGGCGGCGACGGCGCCGGCGACGGCCTCCGAGGGGAGGGCGCCGTCGGCGAGGAGGCCGGCCGCGGTGGTGGCGAACCGGTCCCCGGCGCCGCAGGGGTCGCCGCCGGGGGCTGGGGTGGCGGGCATGACCATGGGGGCGCCGGCGC
>DATABK010000743.1:0-10702 GCA_036259695.1 Actinomycetes bacterium
CGACCAGCCGCCCGGGAACCCGGCCAACACCCTCCAGGGCCGGGTGTCGGCCCTGCGCCGGGCCCTGGGGTCGGCCGGGTCGGGGATGGTGGCCACCCGGCCGCCCGGCTACTCGCTCGAGGCCGACCCCGGGCAGGTGGACGCGGCCCGGTTCGAGCGGCTGGTCGCCGAGGCCATGGCCGCCCCGGCCGCCGAGGGGCCGCGGGCGGCCAGGCTGCTGGAGGAGGCGCTGGGGCTGTGGCGCGGCCCGGCCCTGGCCGAGTTCGCCGACCAGCCGTGGGCCCAGGCCGAGGCCGCCCGGCTGGAGGAGCTGCGCCTGGCCGCCACCGAGGCCCTGGTCGACCTGCGCCTGGCCGCCGGCGGGCACGCCGGGCTGGTGGGGGAGCTGGAAGGGCTGGTGGCGGCCCACCCGACCCGGGAGCGGCTCCGGGGCCAGCTGCTGCTCGCCCTCTACCGTTCCGGCCGCCAGGCCGACGCCCTCGCCGCCTACACCGAGGCCCGGGAGGTGCTGGTCGAGGAGCTGGGGATCGACCCCTCGCCGGAGCTGCAGCGGCTCCACCAGGCGATCCTGGTCCAGGACCCGGCCCTCGAGCTGGCCGGGCCGGAGCGGCCGCCGCCCCGCCACAACCTCCCGGAGCGCCTGACCAGCCTGGTCGGCCGGGACGACGAGCTCCGCGACGTGGGCAAGCTGTTGGAGGCCCACCGGCTGGTGACGGTGGTCGGCCCGGGCGGGGCGGGCAAGACCACCGTGGCCGTTGAGCTGGCCCGGCGGCTGGACGGCGGCTACCCGGACGGGGTCTGGCTGGTCGAGCTGGCCTCCGTCGGCGACCCGGCCCTGCTGCCCGAGGTCGTGGGTGCCGCCGTGGGGCTGCGCGAGGAGTCACCTGCGCCCGGGACACCACCTCCGGCCCCGGCCGAGCGGCTGGCCGGGTTCCTCCGCGACAAGGCGCTGCTGCTGGTCCTGGACAACTGCGAGCACCTGGTGGCGGCCTGCGCCGAGCTGGTCGGGCGGCTGCTGCGGACCGCCCCCAGGGTCCGGGTCCTGGCCACCAGCCGCGAGGTTCTCGGGGTGGCCGGGGAGGTGGTCTGGCCCGTCCCGCCCCTGGCCGTCCCCGGCCCGGTCCCCGAACCCGTCGACGAGGTCGCCGCCGACCCCGGCGCCGCCGTCCTGGCCGTCCCCGGCGGGGACCGGGCCGCGCCCGAGGTGCTCGCCGGCTACGACGCGGTCCGGCTGTTCGCTGAGCGGGCGGCCGCCGCCGACCCGGGCTTCGTCCTGGACGCGGCCAGCGCCCCGGCGGTGGCCGAGCTGTGCCGCCGCCTCGACGGGCTGCCCCTGGCCATCGAGCTGGCCGCGGCCCGGGTGCGGGTCCTGCCCGTGCCCGAGATCGCGGCCCGGCTGGGGGACCGGTTCCGGCTGCTGGGCGGGGGCGGCCGCACCTCCGACCCGCGCCAGCGGACCCTGCGGGCCACGGTCGATTGGAGCTGGGAGCTGCTGGAGGAGCCGGACCGGCGGCTGTGGCGGCGGCTGGCGGTATTCGCGGGCGGGTGGACGGTGGCCGCCGCCGAGGCGGTCTGCGGCGGCCACGGCCTGGAAGCGGACGAAGTCCTGGACGGGTTGTTCCGGCTGGTCGACCGGTCGCTGGTGGTGGCGGCGGGCGGGGAGCCGGCCCGCTTCACCATGCTGGAGAGCCTCCGGGCCTACGGGGCCGAGCGGCTGGCCGAGGCCGGCGAGGCCGACGCCGTGGCCGCCCGGCACACCGCCTTCTTCCTGGAGCTGGCCGAGGAGGCCGCCACCCACCGCACGGCACGGCCCTGGCTGCGGCGGGTGCGCGCCGATTACGACAACCTGCGGGCGGTCCTGGACCGGGTGGTGGCCGCCGGCGACCTGGACACCGCGCTGCGGCTGGCCGGCGCGCTGGGCTGGTTCTGGTCGACCGACCACACCATCGAGGGCCGCCAGCGGCTGGCCGGCGTGCTCGCCCTGGCCGAGGGGCGGCCGCCGACCCCGGGGCTGGCCAGGGTGCTGCAGGCGGTGGCGATGGCCGAGGTGGCGCTCACCCCGACCGAGGCGACCGTCGCCGCCGCCCGGCGCAGCCGCGAGCTGTTCGAGCGGTTCGGGGACCGGCAGGGGGTGGCGTTCGCCAAGCTCCTGATCGGCTGGGCCGAGCTGCAGCGGGGCGGGCCCGGTGACGCCGCCCTCCGCCTGGTCGAGGAGGCCGAGGCGACCTTCACCGAGCTCGGCGACGCCTGGGGCCAGGCCTTCGCCGGCCACTCCCGGTTCGTGTTCGAGAGCTACCACCACGGGCTGTCGGAGCGGGCCAAGGCGGCGGGGCGCCAGGCCCTGGAGCGCTACCGGGCCCTGGACGACCAGTTCGGGCTCGCCCAGGCGCAGTTCACCCTGGCCGAGATGGCCAGCGCCCTCGGCGACCTGGAGTCGGCGAAGGCCGGCTACGCGGGCGTCGTGGCCGCCGCCCGCGACGGCGGGCCGCTCTGGGCGCTGATGGCCTCGCTGGTCAAGCTGGGCACCCTCCTCGTGCTGGAGGGCGAGGAGGCCCGGGCCGCCGCCCTGCACGCCGAGGCGGTGGACCTGGCCCGCCGGAGTGGGCAGCGCCGGGCGTTCGGCCACCTCTACAACGAGCTCGGCGCCGTCGCCCGCGTCCGGGACGACCCGGAGCGCGCCCGCCAGCTCCACCAGGAGGCCCTGGCCATCGTCCGCGGGCTGATCGGCTGGAGCGTCCCCCACACCCTGGCGTCGCTGGCCTGCGCCGAGGCCCGGCTGGGCGACCTCGACGACGCGGAAGCCCACCTGCGCGAGGCGGCCGGCCTCCTGTTCTCGACCCCGCAGCCGGCGACCGCGGCCTTGATCCTGACCGGTGAGGCCCTGGTGGCGCTCGGCCGCGCCCGTCCTGAGCAGGCCGCCCGCCTGCTGGCCGCCGCCGAGGCGACCCACCGGCGCATCGGGACCGTCCCGATCGTTGCCGAGCGCCGCGAGATGGAGCTGGTCGCCGACGCCGTCGAGGAGGCCCTCGACGCGGGCACCCTGGACGCGGCCCGCGCCGCCGGGCAGGCCATGGCCATCGAGACGGCCCTGCGGGAAGTGGTTGCCAGCGCCTGAACCAGGGCAGACCATAGAGACGATGGCCAAGTCCAAGGAACCCAGCCCGGACGCTGCCGACGGCCTGGCCGTGGGCCGCCAGTCGCCGTTCGAGCCCGAGGCCGTCGAGGGCCCGAGCCCGTTTCCGCCCATCGCCGAGTACGCGTTCCTCTCCGACTGCGAGACCAACGCCCTGGTCGGCCCCAGCGGCAACGTCGAGTGGCTGTGCCTGCCCCGCCCCGACGGCCGCAGCGTGTTCGCCTCCATGCTGGACCGGGCCGCGGGCGGCTTCCGGCTCGGCCCGACCGGGGTCGCGGTGCCGGCCGGCCGGCGGTACCTGCCGGGCACGCTGGTCCTGGAGACGACCTGGCGGGCCCGGGGCGGCTGGATCGTGGTCCGGGACGCCATGTGCGTCGGCCCCTGGTACCACCAGCAGCGCCGGTCGGGGACCCACCGGCGGCCGCCGACCGACTACGAGGCCGAGCACATCCTGCTCCGCACGGTGAAATGCATCATCGGCAACGTCGAGCTGCGCCTGGACTGCGAGCCGGTGTTCAACTACGGCCGCACCGAGGCCCGCTGGGAGTACTCCAGCCAGGGCTACGGCGAGGCCATCGCCCACGGCGGCGAGGGGGACGTCCCGCTGCGGCTGGTCACCGCCCTCAGGGTCGGGTTCGAGGGCCGGGGGGCGCACGCCCGGACCACCCTGCGCGAGGGCGAACGGGCCTTCGCAGCCCTCTGCTGGCCCCGCTCGCAGTGGTCGGCCTCGGAGGAGTACTGGGCCGAGCGGGCCCCGCCGGCCAACGCCGAGGAGGCCTTCGAGCGGATGGAGCGGACCTCGGAGTTCTGGCGGGGCTGGATCAATCAGGGGGTGTTCCCCGAGCACCCCTGGCAGAGCTACCTCCAGCGCTCCGCCCTGACCCTCAAGGGCCTGACCTACGCCCCGACCGGGGCGCTGCTGGCCGCGGCCACCACCTCGCTGCCCGAGACCCCCGGCGGCGAGCGCAACTACGACTACCGCTACACCTGGATCCGCGACGCCACCTTCATGCTCTGGGGCCTGTACACCCTCGGGTTCGAGCGCGAGGCCAACGACTTCTTCTACTTCGTGGCCGACGTCTCCGCCGGCGAGGAGGACGAGCTCCAGATCATGTACGGGGTCGGGGGCGAGAAGGAGCTCCCCGAGGAGGAGCTCGACCACCTGGGCGGCTACGAGGACTCCAAGCCGGTCCGGATCGGCAACGCCGCCGCGACCCAGCGCCAGCACGACGTCTGGGGGGCGGTGCTCGACTCGGTCTACCTGCACACCAAGTCCCGCGACTACCTGCCCGAGCGGGTCTGGCCCATCCTCAAGCGGGCGGTGGAGTGCGCCATCACCAACTGGAACCAGCCCGACCAGGGCATCTGGGAGGTCAGGGGGCCGCCGAGGCACTTCACCTCGTCCAAGCTGATGTGCTGGGTGGCCTGCGACCGGGGGGCGCGGCTGGCCAAGCTGCACGGCGACAAGGACCTGGCCACCACCTGGCGCAAGGCGGCCGAGGAGATCCACGCCGACATCTGCGAGCGCGGGGTCGACGAGCGCGGCGTGTTCGTCCAGCACTACGAGACCAAGGCCCTGGACGCCTCGGTCCTGCTCATGCCGCTGCTGCGGTTCCTTCCCCCCGAGGACCCGCGGATCCGCAACACCGTGTTGGCCATCGCCGACGAGCTGACCGTGGACGAGCTGGTGCTGCGCTACCGGGTCGAGGAGACCGACGACGGCTTCGAGGGCGAGGAGGGGACCTTCACCATCTGCTCGTTCTGGCTGGTGTCGGCCCTGGTCGAGATCGGCGAGGTCGCCCGGGCCCGGCAGCTGTGCGAGAAGCTGCTGTCGTACGCCAGCCCCCTGCAGCTGTACGCCGAGGAGATCGACCCGCGCACCGGCCGCCACCTCGGCAACTTCCCCCAGGCGTTCACCCACCTGGCCATGGTCAACGCGGTCATGCACGTCATCCGGGCCGAAGCCGGCGGCGACGCCGCACGCTTCCGCCCCCAGGGCGTCGCCCTGCTGTAGGCCCTTGAGGATCGGGAGACTGCCGCGGCTCCACTTCGTGCTGCGGCTCGGCTTCGTGCCGCGGCTCGGCTTCGTGCTGCTGGTCGGTGCCGTGGTCGCCGCCTGTGCAGGCGCGCCGAACAACCCCGGCCCTGCGCCAGGTCCCCCGGTGGGGGAGGCTACCTCCAGCAGCGGAACCGGTGCCCAGGGCGATCCACAGCCCCCCGGGGCCACCTCGACCACCCGGCCGTCGGCCACGCGGTGGCGGGTCGGGGCCAAGCCCCTGCCGTTGCGGCCCGACGGGTTCGGGAAGGTGCTGCCCACCCCGGCCGCCCTGCGGGACCGGCGGCTCCCGACCGTCGACCGGCTGCCGCCGCCGCCCGGAGGGCGGTTCCGGTCGGCCGTCCGGCCCATCGGGGCGGCGGTCCGGGCCCGGATGGGGGCGACCTGGAAGCCCGGCTGCCCGGTCGGCCTCGCCGACCTGCGCTATCTGACGGTCAGCTTCCGGGGGTTCGACGGCAAGGCCCACACCGGCGAGCTGGTCGTCCACGAGCGGGTCGCCGCCCAGGTGGTGTCGGTGTTCGCCCGCCTCTACCGGGCCCGCTTCCCGATCGAGGAGATGCGGCTGGTCACCGGGGCCGACCTGGAGGCCCACCCGACCGGCGACGGCAACAACACGGCCGCCTTCGTCTGCCGCGCCGCCCGCAAGCAGGCCCGCTGGTCGGCCCATGCCTACGGCCTGGCCGTCGACGTCAACCCGTTCCAGAACCCGTACCGGCGCGGCGACCTGGTCCTGCCCGAGCTGGCCGGCAGCTACGAGAACCGGGCCAGAGCCCGCCCGGGCATGATCCGGCCCGGCGACGCCGTGACCCGGGCGTTCGCCGACATCGGCTGGACCTGGGGGGGCACCTGGCGCTCGCCCAAGGACCTGATGCACTTCTCGGCGACCGGCGGCTAGCTGTCGAGCGCCTCCGGGTCCAGGCCGAGGACCGAGCGGCCGCCGTCGACCGCGATGGTGACGCCGGTGACGAAGCTGGCCTCCTCGGACAGCAGGTGGGCGACCACGGCCGCGACCTCGTCGGGGCGGCCGACCCGGCCGACCGGGTGGAGCTGGCGCATCTGGTCCTGGGTGCGATCGGCCTCGGCCGGGCCCTGGGCGGTCAACAGGTCCCGGTAGCGCTGGGTGTCGATCGAGCCGAGGGCGACGGCGTTGGCCCGGATGCCGCTGGGGCCGTAGTCGACGGCCAGGGCCCGGGTCAGGCCCTCGACGGCCGCCTTGGCGGTGGCGTAGGCGAGGGCGCCCCGGACGGGCCGGCGGGCCTGGTGGGAGGAGACGTTGACGATCGCCCCGCCGGTCCCACGCTGCCGGAACCGGCGGACGGCGGTCGCGCTGCCGACCACCGCCGGGGCCAGGTTCAGCCGGACCATCTCCAGCACCGTGCCCGGGTCGTCGTGGAGCGAGGCGTCGCGGAACAGGGCGGCGTTGTTGACCCAGCCGGCCAGCGGCCCGGCCGCCTCGGCCACGTCGGCCGCCCGCCCGCAGACGGCCTCGTCGGTGGCGTCGCCGGCCACCCCGGCCACCCGGTCACCGGCCGGGTGGCTCTTGGTCCAGCCCAGGGCGGCCGGGTCGAGCTCGATCGCGACCACCGCGCCGCCGTCGGCCAGCAGGCGCTCGACCAGCGCCCGGCCCACCCCCCGGCCGCCGCCGGTCACGACATAGGAACGCACCCGTGCAGGCTACCGGAACCGGATCACGGCGGCGGTGTCCGGGTTGGCCCGGGCGGCGGCGGTGGCCTCGGCCGGGGTCATGTCGCAGAACAGCTCGACCAGGGCGGCCGACAGGGCCAGGTACAGCGCGTCCGGGGCCGGGTGGAGGTTGGCGACCAGGCGGGCGTCCTTGTCGTCGCCGAGCAGCCGGAACGAGCCCGAGTTGTAGCCCGGCAGGGCCCCGGTGTGGCCGGCCAGGGTGGCCCCGCAGGGCAGGGTGTAGATCTCCAGGCCGAGCCCGTAGCCGGCGCCCGGGGCGCCGGTGTCGACCGGGGTCAGCATCTCGGCCAGCAGCCGCCTCGGCAGCAGCCGGCCGTCGAACAGGGCGTCGTAGAACCGGTCCAGGTCGTCGACGTTGGACACCAGCGCCCCCGAGGCCCAGAAGAACGACGGGTTGAACCAGGTGATGTCGGCGTCGGCCCAGGGCTCCTCCAGGTCGAGGGGCATGTAGCCGTGCAGCCGGGGCGGGGGGAGGGCGGCCGTGTCGGCCGGGAACCAGGTGTGGCGCAGCCCGAGGGGCTTGATGAGGCGCCGCTCCAGCTGCCGGGCGATGCTGGTGCCGGTGACCCGCTCGATCAGCAGGCCGGCGACCACGTAGTTGGTGTTGGAGTACGACCAGGCCGTGCCCGGCGGGAACAGCAGCCCGTTGTCGACCGCCATGGCCACCACCTGCCGCGGCCTCCAGTGCTCCAGGCGCAGGTCGTAGATGTCCTGGAGGGTCTGGTAGACCTCGACCTGGGGGTCGAACAGGCCGCTGGTGTGGTTGAGCAGCTGGCGCACGGTGATCAGGTCGCCGTCGGGCAGCAGCCGGGGCAGGTACCGGCGCACCGGGTCGTCCAGGCCGACCCGGCCCTCGGCGACCAGCTGGAGCACGATCGTGGCCACGAACGCCTTGGTCTGGCTGGCCACCCGGAAGGTCTGCACCGGGCGGGGCGGCTGGCCGGTGCGCAGGTTGCCGACGCCGCTGACCCGCCGGATGGTGCGGCCGTCGTCCTCGACGGCGCCGATGGCCCCGGGCGCCCCGGTGACGACCACGGCGTCCAGCAGCCGCTGGAGGTCGGCCGGGCCGGTGACCGGCGGGGCCGGGACCGGCAGGGCCGCGGCCGGCAGGGCGAGGCCCAGCAGGAGGGCGAACGAGACCACGAGGCGGCGGCTCCGGCGCATGCGGCGGTTCCCTTCGGGCGGCGGTCCGGGAGGGCGGAGGGGGCAATACGGTACATAGTGGGCGGATACCGCGTCCGGAGCAACCGCTGGAGCGCGATATCGTTCAAGCATGCGGCCGCCGTCGAAACGTCTGGAGCTGCCCGACGCCTGGGGGACGAGCCGGGCGTCGCGGCTGTTCCCGGGCTGGTGGCTGGCCCACGCCGACCTCCACAACCACACCTGGCTGTCGGACGGGGCCGGCGACCCGCGGCAGGCCTTCCCGTCCATGCGGGCGGCCGGGCTCGACGTGGCCGCCCTTTCCGACCACAGTCGCTGGGCTTCGCTGTTCCTCGACCTGGCCAAGGCGCCCGGCTGGACCGGCATCGACCCCCGGGGCTGGCGGCAGACCATCGCCCTGGCCGAGGCGGCCAACGCCGACGGGGAGTTCGTGGCCCTGCACGGGTTCGAGTGGTCGCACTTCGCCTACGGGCACATGAACGTCTGGAACAGCGAGCGCTTCACCGACCCGCTGCGGACCGTCCCCACCATGGCCCGGTTCTGGCGCTGGCTGGAGCACCGCGGCACCGACGGCCTGGCCGGGTTCAACCACCCCGGCACCGGCCGGCTCCGCTTCGACGGCTTCGGCTACCGGCCGGCCATGGCCCGGCGCCTTGTCAGCCTGGAGCTGTTCAACAAGCTCGAGGACTACCTGCTCAAGGACACCGACCGTGGCATGGAGTCGCCGCTCAACCAGTGCCTCAACGCCGGCTGGCGGGTCGGGCTGCTGGGCGTGACCGACGAGCACGGCCCCGACTGGGGCCGGCCCGAGGGCAAGGGCCGGGCCGGGCTGTGGGTCGCTGAACTGACCCGGGCCGGGGTGCTGGAGGCGCTGGCCGCCCGCCGGTTCTTCGCCAGCCGGGTCAAGGGCCTGCGCCTGGACGCCGCCCTGACCTCCCTGGCCGGCGCCGGCGGGGAGCGGGCCCGCATGGGCACCGCCGTGGCCCATCCCGGCGGTCCGGTGCGGATCGAGGTCGACCTGGGCCGGGGCGAGGCCTGGGAGGGCCGGCGACTCGGCCTCCAGGTGCTGCGGCCCGGGGACCGGCTGCCGGCCCAGGCGGCCGCGGCCGAGGTCGCCCTGCCCGGGCCGGACGAGCCGGTGGTCGCCCTCGAGCTCGACCTGGACCCGGCCGACGGCGACTGGGTGGTGCTGCGGGTCACCGACCCGTCCCAACCGCCCGACCCCCGGGCCACCGGCGACTGGGCCGGCCAGGGCCGGGCCATCGCCTACGCCAGCCCGTTCTGGCTGGAGCTCCCTCCCGGGAGGGCGTGACCTCAACCTCCGTCGGGAGGCCGGGACCCTCGGCGGGGGCGGTCACTCCGCCTACGACTCGGGGTTGGTCACCGCCGGCTGAGCCCGGTCGCCGCGCCGGTCGGGCACGCCGTCGACCAGGTCGGCCACCGAGTCCACGATCCGGGAGGGCAGGAACGGGAACCGCTGGGCCTGCTGGTGGCTGGTGATGCCGGTCAGGACCAGGATGGTCTGGAGGCCGGCCTCGATCCCGGCGACGATGTCGGTGTCCATCCGGTCGCCGATCATCACCGTCGACTCGGAGTGGGCGTCGATGGCCCGCAGGGCCTCGCGCATCATCAGCGGGTTGGGCTTGCCCACGAAGTAGGGGCCGACCCCGGTGGCCTTGGAGATGAGGGCGGCCACGGCCCCGGTGGCCGGCTGGGGGCCTTGGGGGGAGGGGCCGGTCGGGTCGGGGTTGGTGGCGATGAAGCGGGCCCCGTCGCCGATCAGGCGGATCGCCCGGGTGATGGCCTGCTGGCTGTAGGCCCGGGTCTCGCCGAGGACCACGTAGTCGGGGTCGCGCTCGGTGAGGACGTAGCCGACCTGGTGCAGGGCGGTGGTCAGGCCGGCCTCGCCCAGCACATAGGCGCTGCCCTGGGGCCGCTGGGTGTCCAGGAACCGGGCCGTGGCCAACGCCGAGGTCCAGATCGCCTGCTCCGGCACCTCCAGGCCGGTCAGGGCCAGGCGGGCGGCCAGGTCCCGGGGGGTGTAGATGCTGTTGTTGGTCAGCAGCAGGAACCGGTGCCCGGCCTGCTGGAGGCGCTTGATGAACAGGTCGGCCCCGGGGATCAGCTGCTCCTCATGGACCAGCACCCCATCCATGTCCATCAGATAGTTCTCGATCGCCGGTCGGTTGGATGTCATCAGGTCGTGTTCACTCCAAGGTTGGTCGACGCATGTGCGTACATTCACAAGGCTTCCCGATGGTGGTTGCGATCGGGTTACACCCGGGCAAGGAATGGATGAAGGCTTCCCTCCGCCCCGGGGGCAGGTAGTGCCGGACGTCACCGTCGGCCGGTGACCGGCGGCACCGCCAGCCTCGCGCCTCCCGGCCATGCTGAGCAGGCCAACCACGAGGTCAGGTCACCGGGGAGCCCACCATGCGCCACGCCCTCATCCCGATCCACCTCATCCAGGAGGCCCGCGCCGCCGCCGAGCCGGCCCGCCAGGTCGCCGACGCCCCGCCCGACCCCGTGCCGGCGGACGTGCCCCGGCGCCGCGGGGTCGCGACCCTGGTCGCCCGGGCCCGCGCCGCCCTGGTCGCCCGCCCCACCTGATCCCTGGCGATTTCCGGCTGCGGGCCCGGCCCCGGTCG
>DATABK010000744.1:0-1956 GCA_036259695.1 Actinomycetes bacterium
AGTGGCAGTTCACGGTGCCGTTCGTGTGCGGGGCGACCAACCTGGGCGAGGCCCTGCGCCGGATCGCCGAGGGCGCGGCCATGATCCGCTCCAAGGGCGAGGCCGGCACCGGCAACGTGATCGAGGCCGTCCGCCACATGCGGGCCATCGCCGGCGGCATCCGCCGCCTGCACGGGCTGCGCGACGACGAGCTGTTCGCGGCCGCCAAGGAGCTGGCCGCCCCCTACGACCTGGTCGCCGAGGTGGCCGCCCAGGGCCGGCTGCCGGTGGTGCTGTTCACCGCCGGCGGGATCGCCACCCCGGCCGACGCGGCCATGATGATGCAGCTGGGCGCCGACGGGGTGTTCGTTGGGTCGGGCATCTTCAAGTCCGGCAACCCGGCCCGGCGGGCCCGGGCGATCGTCGAGGCGACCACCTTCTTCCGCGACCCCGAGATCGTGGCCAAGGTGTCGCGCGGGCTCGGCGAGCCGATGGTCGGCATCGCCGCCGTGCCCGAGAGCGAGCGCCTGGCCGACCGCGGCTGGTAGCCGCATGGCCGACGCACCCAGGATCGGGGTCCTGGCCTACCAGGGCGACGTCCGCGAGCACCTGGCCGCCCTGGAGGCGGTCGGGGCGGTCCCGGTCGAGGTCCGCAGCCTGGCCGACCTGGACGAGGTCGAGGGCCTGATCGTCCCCGGAGGCGAGTCGACGGTGATCGGCAAGCTGGCCGACCGCTACGGGCTGCTGGAGCCGCTCCGGGAGCGGGTCGCGGCCGGGCTGCCCGTGCTCGGCACCTGCGCCGGCATGATCTTCCTGGCCCGCGAGGTCGAGGGCCCGCCCCAGGACCTGCTGGGCGTGCTCGACGTGCGGGTCCGCCGCAACGCCTTCGGCCGCCAGGTGGCCTCCTTCGAGGCCGAGGTGGACGTCAAGGGCGTCGACGGCGGCCCGGTCTCGGGGGCGTTCATCCGCGCCCCCTGGGTGGCCGAGGCCGGCCCCGAGGTCGAGGTGCTGGCCGAGATCGACGGCAAGGTGGTCGCGGTGCGCCAGGGCCGCCTGCTCGCCACCGCCTTCCATCCCGAGCTGACCGGTGAGGTGCGCCTGCACCGCTGGCTGCTCGACCTGGTTCTCGGGTCGGTCGCGGAGAGGAGAACGACATGAGCGGCCATTCTAAGTGGTCGACGATCAAGCACCAGAAAGGCGCCAAGGACGCCCGGCGGGGAAAGCTGTTCGCCAGGCTGATCAGGGCCATCGAGGTGGCGGCCCGCGAGGGCGGCAGCAACCCCGAGGGCAACCCGACCCTGGCCGACGCCATCCAGAAGGCCAAGGACAACTCGGTGCCCAACGACACCATCGACCGGGCCATCAAGCGGGGCGCCGGCGAACTCGGCGGCCAGCGCCTGGAGCTGGCCACCTACGAGGCCTACGCCCCCGGCGGGGTGGCGATGATGGTCGAGGCCCTCACCGACAACCGCAACCGGACCGCGGCCGACATCCGCCACGTCGTCACCAAGGGCGGCGGCAGCCTGGCCGATGCGGGCAGCGTCGCCTACCTGTTCAACCGGCGCGGCCAGCTGGGCATCCTCGGCGACGGGGCCGACGAGGACCGCATCATGGAGGTCGCCCTCGAGGCCGGCGCCGAGGACGTCGAGGCCGGCCCGGAGGGCTTCACCATCACCACCGCCCCCGGCGACCTCCGCGCCGTCCGCGCCGCCTTCGACGCCGCCGGCATCCCGTACGACTCGGCCGAGGTCACCATGGTCCCCAGCATGTCGGTCCCCGTTGACCGCGACGTGGCCGTGCGGGTCCTGCGACTCCTGGACGCGCTGGAGGATCTTGATGACGTCCAGGACGTGTACGCGAACTTCGACATCCCGGATGAAGTGATGGCCCAGGTCAGCTGAGCCGCCGGCCGCCTCCGTTCAGGGGTGGGGGCGTCGGAAGCCAAAGCGGTCGTTGACCTCCTGGAGCACCACCCGC
>DATABK010000745.1:0-7543 GCA_036259695.1 Actinomycetes bacterium
GCCAGGCCGCGGAAGCCGATAGCCCGGGCCCGCTCGGCCCGTGGCCGGCGCAGGCGCGGGTCGGGGTGGTCGAGGGCCCGCTTGCCGGCAACCAGCAGCCTGGCCGGGCGCAGGGCCAGCCAAGCCCCGGCCAGCACGGCCAGGACGGCCACGGCGACCACCGCGGTCACCGCCACCCCGGCGACCGGCGCGGCCGCCGCCGACGGCCCGCCGAGCCCGTTGAGGCCGGCGTTGACCATCACCGCCACCACCATCCCGGCGAACAGGAAGGCGACCCGCACCGTCCGCACGATCGGCTCCGGGTCGGGCCCCCGGTCCCGCCCCGACGGCTCGGACTGCCGCGACCCCTCCGGGTCGAGCGGATGCCAGACGTCACTCATGGGTCACCCTCCCGCCCTCGGCGGCGGCCGCCGGCGGCCGCTCCTGCGCCTCGCCCTCCGGGCTCCCGGCCTGGTCCTGCTCGAGCAGGGCCGCGAACCCCGCCTCGTCGAGGATCGGGACGCCGAGCTCGGTGGCCCGGGCCGCCTTGGAGCCAGGGTCGGTGCCGACAACGACGTAGGCGGTCTTCTTGGAGACGCTGGAGGCGACCCGGCCGCCGCGGTCCTCGATGGCGCGGGTGGCCTCCTCGCGGGTGAAGCCGTCCAGGCCGCCGGTGAGGACGAAGGACATGCCGGCCAGGGTCTGGGGCAGCTCGGGCGCGGTGTCGCCGTCGGCCTTGGTGTTGACGCCCGCCTCGACCAGGCGGCGGACCAGGTCCTGGTTGCCGTCGTCGGCGAACCAGGCGGCGACGCTGGCGGCGATGGTGGGGCCGACCCCGCCGACGTCGGCCAGCTCCTCCTCGGAGGCGGCGGCGATCGCCTCCAGGGACTTGAGGCGGTTGGCGAGCAGGACGGCCACGGTGCCGCCGACGTGGCGGATGGACAGGCCGACCAGCAGCCGGTTCAGCGGCCGCTGCTTGGACGCCTCGATCGCCCCAAGGAGGTTGGCGACCGAGCGGTCCTTGAAGCCGCCGAGGGCGGTCAGGTCGTCGGCCGTGATCCGGTAGATGTCGGCCGCGTCGCGCAGCCTGCCGGCGTCGATCAGCGCGGCCACGGTCTTCTCGCCCAGGTGCTCGATGTCCATGGCCCCGCGGCTGGCGAAGTGGACCAGGGTCCCCCAGCGCTGGGCCGGGCAGCCGGTGGTGTTGGGGCAGCGGGTGGCCGACTCGCCCTCGGGCCGGACCAGCGGGGTGCCGCACTCGGGGCACTTGGCCGGGAACTTCCAGCGCCGCAGCCCCTTGGGCCGCTTGGTCAGGACCGGGCCGACGACCTCGGGGATGACGTCGCCGGCCTTGCGCACGAACACGGTGTCGCCGGGGCGGACGTCGCGGCGGGCGACCTCGTCCTGGTTGTGGAGGGTGGCCAGGCCGACCGTGGACCCGGCGACCAGCACCGGCTCCAGCACCGCGAACGGGGTCGCGACCCCGGTCCGCCCGATGGACACCATGATGTCCTTGAGCAGGGTGGTCCGCTCCTCGGGCGGGTACTTGTAGGCGATCGCCCAGCGGGGCGCCTTGGAGGTGCGGCCCAGCTCCTCCTGGAGGCCGCTGGCGTCGACCTTGACCACCACCCCGTCGATCTCGTACTCGAGGTCGTGGCGGTGCTCGGCCCAGTGGACGACGAACGCCTCCACCTCCTCCAGGGTGGCGACGATGGCCGTCTGGTCGGCCACGGGCAGGCCGGCACGCTCGCAGAAGGCGAGAAACTCCGAGTGGGAGGCGAAGCGCATCCCCTCGGCCAGGCCGAAGGAGTGGCAGAGCATGGCCAGCTGCCGCGACCCGGTGACCTTGGGGTCCTTCTGGCGCAGCGAGCCGGAGGCGGCGTTGCGGGGGTTGGCGTAGACCTGCTTGCCCTCGTCAGTCATCTGCTGGTTGAGCGCCTCGAAGCCCGAGGAGGGGAAGAAGATCTCCCCCCTGACCTCGAACGCGGGCGGCGGGTCGTCCAGGGTCAGGCGCTGGGGCACGTTGGCGATGGTGCGGACGTTGGGGGTGATGTCGTCCCCGACCATGCCGTCGCCCCGGGTCGCGGCCCGGACCAGCCGGCCCCGCTCGTACTGGAGGGAGACGGCGACCCCGTCGATCTTGAGCTCGCAGACATAGGCCGGGACGTCGCCGACGATGCGCTCGGTGCGCCTGCCCCAGGCGGCCAGCTCCTCGGTCGAGAAGGCGTTGTCGAGCGACAGCATCGGCACCCGGTGGCGCACGGGCGCGAACGCCCCCGTCTGGGGCGCCCCCACGGTCTGGGTGGGCGAGTCGTCGGTGCGCAGGTCCGGGTAGTCCTGCTCCAGCCGCTCAAGCTCACGGAACAGCTCGTCGTACTCGGCGTCGGAGATATCGGGGTCGCTGAGCACGTGGTAGCGGTACAGCGCGTCCCGCAGGCGCGCCCGCAGCTCGTCGACCCGCCTGGCCGCCTCCTCCGCCGGTACCGGCACCCGTCCCCCTCGAACTCGGCTCTCCCCCTCGGCCACCCAGTATCGCCCACCCACCCCACCCTTCGCCGCCGCTGTCCACAGGTCCCGGGTTCCGCGCGCGAAGGCACACCGGGCGGCCTATGCTGGGCGTCGTGTTCGCTTCCTTGGGCCGCTTCGTCTACCGCCGCCGGGTACCGGTCGTGCTCGCCTGGGTGCTGCTCCTCGGGGTCGGGCTCGGCATCGGCGGGCAGGTGTTCGGCCGCCTCGGGACCGGCAGCGGCCTGCGCGACGACGCCGAGTCGGTGGTCGTCTCCGACCTGCTGAGCCGGGCCGGGGGCGGCGGGGCCGGGATCACCGGGCTGCTCGACGGGCGCCCGGCCGGCGACCCGGCGTTCCAGGCCGAGGTGGCCGAGGCCGTCGAGGACCTGGAGGCCACGCCCGGCGTCGGGCGGGTCACCGGCCCCTGGATCCAGGGCCAGCCGGTCCCCGGGCTGGTCGCCCGGGACGAGCGGGCGGTGCTCATCCGGGTCGCGCTGGAGAACGACCTGCGCGGGCCCGCCTATGACCGGGCGGTGGAGCAGGTCGGCGAGCGGCTGCGGGCCGTGGACGCCCCCAGGGTCGTGGTCGGCGGGGAGGAACGGGCCCGGGAGGAGTTCCAGGAGCAGGCCCGGGAGGACCTGGAGCGGGGCGAGGCCCTGGCCCTGCCGGTCATGGTGGTCCTGCTGTTCCTGGTCTTCCGGGGCATCGTCGCGGCACTGACTCCCCTGCTGGTGGCGGCCGTGGCCGTCGCCGGGGCGCTGCTCATCCTGCTCGGGGTCAGCGAGGTCGCCGACATCTCCGCCTACTCGGTCAACGTCATCACCATGCTCGGCCTCGGCCTGGCCGTCGACTACTCGCTGCTGGTGATCAGCCGCTTCCGCGAGGAGCGGGGCGGCGGCCTCGAGCTGCCCGAGGCGATCGAGCGGACCCTGGCCACGGCCGGCCGCACGGTCGCCTTCTCCGGGCTGACCGTGGCCGCCTCCCTGTGCGGGCTGCTGGTGTTCGCCGAGCCGTTCCTGCGCTCGCTGGCCTGGGGCGGGATCGGGGTCGTGCTGGTGGCCATGGTGGCCGCCGTCACCCTGGTCCCGGCCCTGCTCGGCCTGTGGGGCCGCCGCATCCGCCCCGGCCGAGCCGTCTCCTCCGACCACGGGCTGTTCTACCGGCTGTCGCGGCTGGTCCAGGGTTTCGCCCCGGTGATCGTGGTGCTGGTCGCGGCCCTGCTGGTGCTGCTGGCCCTGCCCTTCCGCCACGCCCGGCTGGAGAACTCGGGCCTGGAGTCGCTCCCCCGCTCCTCGGAGTCGCGCCAGCTGTTCGAGACGGTCGAGGACCGCTTCCAGGGCGGCGGCACCGACCCGGTGGTGGTCTTCGTCGAGTCGGCCCCCGGCAACCCGCTGGTCGCCGACTACCTGCGCCGGATCGAGACGCTGGATGGGGTGTCCCGGGCCGAGGTCCGCCCAGGCACCCCGCCGCAGATCACCGTGCTCGACGTCACCCCCGAAGGCACCAGCGAGGGGCCGGTGGCGACCCGGCTGGTGGAGCGGATCCGGGACCTGGAGCGGCCGGTGGCCGCCGGGGTCACCGGCCCGGCCGCCTTCCTGGTCGACTACCGCGACTCGCTGACCTCCCGGCTCCCCTACGCCCTGGCGCTGATCGGGCTGGCCACCTTCGCCCTGCTGTTCCTGATGACCGGGTCGGTGGTGGTGCCGGTCAAGGCGATCGTCATGAACGTGCTGTCGCTGGGGGCCAGCTTCGGCGCCCTGGTCTGGGTGTTCCAGGACGGCCACCTGTCGGGGCTGCTCGGCTTCGACCCGCCGGGGATGGTCGACATCACCATCCCGGTGCTGATCTTCGTGTTCGCCTTCGGGCTGTCCATGGACTACGAGGTGTTCCTGCTCTCGCGGATCAAGGAGGCCTGGGACCAGACCGGCGACAACGACCGGGCGGTCGCCCTCGGCCTCCAGCGGAGCGGGCGGATCGTCACCTCGGCGGCGGCCCTGATCGTGGTCGTGTTCCTCGGGTTCGCGGCCGGGGAGCTGCTGACGATCAAGGAGGTCGGCATTGGCATGGCCATCGCCGTCGTCCTGGACGCCACCGTGGTCCGGATGCTGCTGGTCCCGGCGACCATGAAGCTGATGGGCCGCTGGAACTGGTGGGCCCCGCCGGCCCTGCGCCGGATCCACGACCGCTACGGCCTGGCCGAGCAGCAGCCACCGGCGGCTCCCCACCCAGGCCAGGAGGAGCGGGTAGGCTCGCTCCATGCCGGTCGCTGACCCGCGGGGCAACGGGGCCGTCCAGCTGGTCGTGACCGACCTGGACGGGACCCTCTCCGATGCCGCCGAACGCATCCACCCGGCCTCGGTCCGGGCCATCCGCGAGCTGGAGGCCGGCGGGGTCCCGGTGCTGGTGGCCACCGGACGGCGGCTGCGGATGGCCTGCGCGGTCCTGGAGGCCGGGGGCCTGACCGGGCCGGCGGTGGTGCTCGACGGCGCCCTCGGGCTCGACCTGCGCGACGGGCGGGTGTTCCACCAGGTGGCCTTCCCGCCCGAGGCCGCCGCCCAGGTGCTGGAGGCGTTCGACGCCGCCGGCCTGAGCCCGTGCGTCTACGTCGACCGGGAGGGGGTCGACCTGGTCGTCGGCGACCGCCCCTCGACCCATCCCGACCACCTGGCCAGGGCCATGCCCTTCGTGGCCGTCGACGACCTGGCCCGCGTGGTCCGGGCCGAGCCGGTGTTCGCGTTCGCGGTCGTGGGCCGGCCGGCCCCGCTGCTGGCGCCGGTCCTGCAGCTGGTCGGCACGGCCGGCAGCGCCAGCCTCGTCGGCGACCTCATCTACGGCGGCTCGACCGTGCAGGTCCGGCCGCCACGGATCAGCAAGTGGAGCGGGGTCCTGGCCTACTGCGCCGAGCAGGGCATCGACCCCGGCCGCGTCCTGGCCGTCGGCGACGGCGCCAACGACCTGGAGCTGCTGGAGAGCGCGGCCGTGGCCTGCGTGGTCGACACCGCCACCCCGGCCATCCTGGCCAGGGCCGACCACGTGATCGGCCCGCCCGACCGCGGCGGCTGGGCGCAGGTGCTGGAGCTGGCCGGGCGCCCGGTCGGCGCCGCCTGACCCTCAGGCCAGGTCCCGGGCCTCAGTCGTCCTCCTCGCCGCCGCCGCCGTCCTCGTCCCCCTCACCACCGCCGCCGGGGCAGCCGGCGAGGAGCACGGTGGCGGTGGCCACGGCCAGTGAGCGGCCGGCGACCCGGAAGAAGTCGCGGCGGCTGGTGGGCGCTCCCATCTCGGTCCCTTCTCCTGAAGCCTGCGGGCGCCTCACCCTAACACCCCGGCGCGCGGTCAGCGCCCGCTGAGGGCGTGGTAGGAGACCCCGACGCTCAACCCTTCACCGCTCCGGCTGTGAGGCCGGAGACCACCCGCCGCTGGACGAGCAGGAAGAACACCACCGCCGGGATGGCGAACAGGGTCGACCCGGCCATCACCCCGCCCCACTCGGTGCCGTGGTTGGTGGTGAAGGAGGCCAGCCAGATCCCCAGGGTCTGCTTCTCGGGGCTGCGCAGCAGCACATAGGCGATCAGGTAGTCGTTCCAGACCTGGATGAAGGAGAACACCGCGGTCGCGACCAGCCCGGGCGCGACCAGCGGGAACAGGATCCGCCGGAACGCCCCGGCGCGGGTGCAGCCGTCCACCATCGCCGCCTCCTCGAGCTCCTCGGGGATGTTGACGATGAAGCCGCGCAGCGTCCAGATGGAGAACGGCAGCACGAAGGTCAGGTAGGTGACGATGATCCCGGCCAGCCGGTCGGTCTGCCCGGCCCGGTCCAGCATCAGGTAGATGGGGATGATCAGCGCCTCCAGCGGCACCATCTGGACCACGATGAGCATGACGATCAGGGCCGCCCGGCCCCGGAACCGGAACCGGGCCGCGGCCAGCGCGGCCAGGAAGGCCAGGGCCAGCGAGATGAGCACGGTGGCCAGGACGACCAGGATCGAGTTCTGGACGTCCTGGAGGAAGTGGGGCTTGCCGATGGCCGAGCGGAAGTTCTCCAGCGTCCCGGGGATCGGCAGCCACCTGGGCTCGAACGACAGGATGTCGACGCCCCGCTTGAAGCCGGTGGCCACCATCCAGTAGATCGGGAACACCGTGACCACCAGCACCAGCACGGCGGCGGTGTTGTAGCCGACCCGGGTCAGCCGGCGCCGGGTCACGGGCCCACCGCCCGCAGCATCTGGCGGACGTAGAACGCGGTCACCAGCATCAGCAGGACCACCATGACCACGGCGATGGCCGCCCCCTTGCCGTAGCGGGTCACCCCGAACGACTCGCTGTAGGACCAGATGCCGAGCAGGAAGTACTCGCGGCTGGGGCGCTGGTTGAGCAGGACCCAGATCTGGGTGAAGACCTTGAAGTCCCAGATGGTGGAGAGGGTGGCCAGGATCAGGAAGATCGGCTTCATCACCGGGAGGGTGACGTGCCGGAACACCTGCCAGGCGCCGGCGCCGTCGACCCGGGCCGCCTCCTCGAGCTCGGCCGGGACCTGGGTCAGGCCGGCGTGGAGGGTGATGGCCACGAACGGCAGGGCCCCCCAGACGACCACGATCATGATCACCGTGAACCCCTGGAGGGGCTGGTCGAACCAGTTGTGCTGCTCGAAGCTCTCGGCCCCGAGCCGGGTCAGCAGCCAGTTCACGACCCCGAACTCGAAGTCGAACAGCCACTGCCAGATGGAGATGGCGGTGAGGGTCGGCATCGCCCAGGCGGCCACCAGCCCGGCCGTGACCAGCACCCGCATGCGCCGCCCCAGGTTGCGCAGCAGCAGCGCCACCAGCGTGCCAAGGGTCATGGTCAGCCCCACGGCCACGGCCGCGAACAGGATCGTCCTGGCCACCACCGTCCAGAAGAACGGGTCGGTGACGATGTCCCGGTAGTTGCGGAGGCCGATGAAGGTCCCCCGGCCGGCGAACAGCTCCTTGAGCCCGTACTGCTGGAAGGACAGGGAGACCAGCCGGGACAGCGGGAACCCGAGGATGGCCGCCAGTACCAGCAGGGCCGGGGCGAGCAG
>DATABK010000746.1:0-1615 GCA_036259695.1 Actinomycetes bacterium
CGGGTTGTCGACCCTGGTCCCGCCGTCGGCCAGCAGCCGGCTGAGGTAGCCGGCGGCGAGCCGCACCCGGTCGGCATAGTCCTCGACGAGCAGCGCGCCTCCCTCCCCCGCACCCGGAACGAACACACGTTCTACCCGGAGCGTAACCAGAAACCCCGGGAAGGGGAAGCACCGCCGCAGTGTAGCTCAGGCGAGGGGCTGGCCGACCAGATCGGCCAACTGCCTGGGGGCGACCAGCCGGTAGCTGTCGGCGACCAGCTCGGCGACCTCGCCCCAGTCGACGTCCTGGCGGTCCAGCCGCAGCCCCACCCAGCCGCGGTTGCCGACATAGCGGGGCAGGTAGAAGCGGTGCCGGTCGGAGGCCACGAGGGCGGTGTTCTCCCCCGCCGGGGCCTTGCAGAGGACCGCCACCCGGCCGTCGCCGTGCTCGTCGTCGACGAACCAGGCGAAGGTGCGGCCCCGCACCTGGAAGCAGATGTGCTGGTCGTGGGGGGTGACGGTGGCCTCGGGCAGGGTGCGGCAGAACCGCACCAGCCGGTCGCGTCGGGCCTGGAGGTCGTCCATCGGCCGAACCTAGCAGCCGCGGCCGACAGCCCCGGCCCGGCAATCGTTGGCCGCTGGTGGACAATGGGGGCGTGCCCGACCGCGATGGTGCCGTCCACGGCCACGACCGGCTGCTCACCCTGGGAGCCTGCTGCTTCGGGCTGTTCATGGTGATGCTGGACAACACGGTCGTGAACGTGGCCCTGCCCAGCATCCAGCGGGAGCTCGAGGCCGGGCTGTCCGGGCTGGCCCTGGTGGTGGACGCCTACATCCTGGTCTTCGCCAGCCTGCTGCTGACCGCCGGGTCGCTCGGGGACCGGTTCGGACGCCGGCGGGTGTTCCGGGCCGGGCTGGTGGTGTTCACCGTCTCCTCGGCCCTGTGCGGCCTCGCCCCCGGCCTGCCGGCGCTGGTCGCCGGGCGGGTCCTCCAGGCGGTGGGGGCGGCCGCCCTGCTGCCCAGCTCCCTGGCCATCCTGACCGCCACCTTCCCCGACCCCCGGGAGCGGGTCCAGGCCATCGGCCTGTGGTCGGGGGTGTCGGCGATGGCCCTGGCCGCCGGCCCGGTGGTCGGGGGGCTGCTCACCGACGGCCTCGGCTGGCGGTGGGTGTTCTACGTCAACCTGCCCGTCGGGGTGGCCGCCTTCGTGGTCGCCGGCCGGGTCGTGGCCGAGTCCCGCGACCCGGCGGCCAGCCGCCTCGACCTGCCCGGGCTGCTGCTGGGCAGCCTGGGGCTGGGCGCGGTCACCCTGGGGCTGATCGAGAGCAACCAGCGCGGCTGGCGCTCGCCGCCGATCGTCGGCCTGCTCGCCGCCGGGGTGCTGCTGCTGGCCGGGTTCGTGGCCACCGAGGCCCGCCGCCGCCGGCCCATGGTGTCGCCGCGGTTCTTCCGCGACCGGGCCTTCTCGACCGCCAACCTGGTCGTCCTGCTGGCCGGGTTCGCCCTGCTCGGGTTCGTGTTCTTCAACACCCTGTACTTCCAGGCGGTCCAGGGCTGGTCGCCGCTGGAGGCCGGGCTCCGGAGCCTGCCCAACACCCTGGCCGTGGTCGTCTGCGCCCCCCTGGGCGGCCGGCT
>DATABK010000747.1:0-1626 GCA_036259695.1 Actinomycetes bacterium
TGGTGTCGCCGGCGGGCACGACCGTGGTGGCCCGCAGGGCCTCGTCGACGCGGCGGCGGCGGGGGGCCCCGATGGCGGCCGCGAAGTCCGAGGCCCGCAGGTAGCGGCGGGTCGGGTCGGGGTCGGTGGCCCGGCTCACGGCCACGTCGAACGGCTCGGGGATGCTGTCGGCGGCCCCCGAGGGCGGCGGCACCCGCCCGCCCAGGTGCTGGGAGACGACCTGGCGGGCGTCGCCCTCGAACGGCGGCCGGCCACAGACGCACTCCCAGGCCACGACTCCGAGGGAATAGACGTCGGCCCGGCCGTCGACCACCCCGCCCCGCAGCACCTCGGGCGCGCAGTAGTGGACGGTGGCGGCCAGCGCCTGCCCGTGGCCGCCCTGGGCGGCCGCCCTGACCAGGCCGAAGTCGGCCACCTTGACCGTCTCGCTGGTCAGCAGGAGGTTCTCGGGCTTGACGTCGAGGTGGACCACCCCGGCGTGGTGGGCGTGGTCGAGGGCGTCGGCCACCGGGCCGAGCAGCTCGGCGGTGGTCTCCGGGCTCAGGCGCCGCTGGCTGTCGAGCAGGTCGCGCAGGGTCCGGCCGCTGATGTGCTCCATCACGATCCAGGGCAGGCCCCGCTCCTCGCCCGAGTCGTAGACGGCGACCACGTTGGGGTGCGACAGGCGGGCGGCCGTCCGGGCCTCGCGCCGGAACTGCTCGGAGAACCCGCGGTCGCGGGCGAACTCGGGGCGGGGGACCTTGATCGCCACCACCCGGTCGAGCTGCCGGTCGTGGCCGCGGTAGACGATCGCCATGCCGCCCTGGGCGATGCGGGCGACGACCTCATAGCGGCGGCGGCCGAGCGTCCGGCCGACGAGGGCGTCCAGGTCGGCGGTGTTTCTGGCCAAGGTCCGTCCCAGGGTCGGTCGCCGCCCGGCGGATGCCGGCCGGCAGAGAATTCTAAGCAGGCCCACCCCACAACTGCACGGAGGCTGAGCGGTGGCGCATCCCGGCCCTGCCCGGGAGAATGCTCCCGACATGGCCTTCGACGACGAGCTGGGGCTGCTCGGATTCCGCCTCGCCCAGGAGAAACGGGACGGCACCCGGACCTTCTCGCTGGCCCGCAACCGCTACCTGACCTACTGGCTCCACCTGCCCGCGGACGACTCGATCGCCCTGTTCACCTGGGAGTTCGCCCTCGGCGAGTACATGGACGAGTACGGGCTCCAGGTCGGGGCCAACGAGCCCCTCAACCAGTTCCTGTTCCCCCAGGTCGACACCGAGGTGGTCCAGGACATGGCCGAGATCGCCAAGGCGATGGAGCGGACCGAGGCGATGTTCGCCGGCATGAACTTCGGCCACCGCGGGTGAGCCCGGTTGGAGTAGGCTCCGTCCCCCTAGGCCCTTCCGAACAGGAGGCAGCATGCGCCGCGGTGGTTCGCTGCTCATCACCATCCTGCTGCTCCTGGCCGCGTTCTGGGCCGGCATCCAGTATGAGCGGAGCAACTGCAGGATCGACCTGCCCAACACCACCGAGCAGGTCGACCAGTCCGTCAGGTGCCGCGACTACAAGGGTGTCGACCTGCCTGGCTAGGACGTCTGGACGGTGGCCGGTGGGCCGCCCGTGGCCGCGGCCGGCCGCGGG
>DATABK010000748.1:0-5977 GCA_036259695.1 Actinomycetes bacterium
ATTGCAGATCCCGCCCCCCGTCCACCAGACGGTATCGCACCTCGTGCTCCCGGGCCAGCTTCCGGGGTCGCCGCCGGACCTGGTCGCGGAAGTTGGTGCTTCGCTGGCGCAGGAAGCCCTCCCAGCCTTCGGCGCCGAACCTCAGCACCGGGTTGCCCTCCCGTGCCAGGACGCGCCCACCCAGCAGCGCACCCCAGTTCTCGTCCGCCGGCACCTGCTCGGCCAGGAGCAGATGACAGCGCCAGTCGGCCAGCACATGGCCAAGCGCTCTGGCCATCCCGGGCCGGTCGGCAGGAGCGCAGACGGGTCCGAGCTCGTCACCGACCGAGTGCCCGAGGAACCGGAGGATGCGTAGCGGGCGTGTCCGCCATTGGTACAGGGGCAGGATGCCGATGAGCCGGCCCTGCGAATGCACGGCCGTCACCATCAGCTGGCGGTGCCGCCCGAAGTGGTCCCACCAGGTCGACAACCACTCCCACGTCTTGAAGACGCTTCGGGTGCAGCATGCCAGCTCGGTCCACTCCTGGCGGAGCGGCTCCAGCGCCGACATTGTCTCGACCTCGAACTCGTTCACCCGTTGGGCCCTTCATCAACTGCGCCAGCACGGCCCTCGCGGCGGTCAACGCGGGCCGCCATCCGCGAGCTTCCCGGGAGCATGGTCCTACCATCTGCACGGTTCCAGAACCAAACACCATGTAGGCGCACCTGGCTATTCGGGCGTTGCGCCGGCGCTGCCGCCGGTGCGCCAACCCGGCCACGACCCGGCCGCCAGGTGCCTGCGCACCGGATGCAGGGGGACGATGGCCAGCCCCGGCACCCCTCGCTCGGGCTGCTGGACGAAGCGCAGCACCTCGTACGGCGGTGTGGAGGGCCGGTTCCACCCGGGATTGGTGGTGATGGCATGGGTGTAGCCGGCCTGGCGGGCGGCCGCCATGGTGGTGTCGTCATAGTCGCCGAGCCGGCCATTCGGGTAGGCGAGCAGGTCGACCTCCACCTCCAACTCCCGCTCCAGCTGGTGCCTGGAGACGAGGAGGTCATGCTGCTGGGTCTGCTCGTCCTCCTGGCTCAAGATCCCGTGGTGGTAGGTGTGGGAGGCGATCGCGAGACGGCCGCTGGCCAGCCGGCGGGCCCCATCCCAGTCCAGGAACATCTGGTCGTCGGCGGGATCGCCGTCCGGCGCCAGGAGGACGGTCAGCTCTTCGATCGCGGCGTCGCGGGCGGCGCCGTCGCGCCGCTTCAGCCGCTCGGCGACGGCCAGCAGCGCCGAACGCCGCTCGCCGGACGTCCGCACCGTCATCGTGGTGCCTTCCCAGGCGACCACGCCCCGGCTGGTCCGCATGAACGCCCAGGCGATCAGCTCCCACCACGGCCGCACGGTCCGCGACAGGACGCCAGGGATCAGGAAGAAGGTGGCCGGCAGGTCGAGCCGCTCCAGTATCGGAGCGGCCAGCTCCAGCTGGTCGCGGTAGCCGTCGTCGAAGGTGATCGCCACGGCCCGGGCCGGCAGCGGACGACCGGTCGTGAGCGCGCTCAGCGCTTCCCGGAGGTCGACCACGTTGGTGTAGCGGCGCAGGAAGCGGAGCTGGCGTTCCAGGCCCTGGGGGCCGGAGCCGGGGCGGGAGGGGAACAGCCAGGTCGACTCCACGTTGTGCCAGCCGAGCACCAGCAACCGGTCGGCCATCACCGCTCCCGATCAGATCCCCTTGCCGGCGGCATGGGCGAGGCGGACGACCGTTCCCGCCGGGACCAGTCCGAGGCTCACCATCAGGGCCAGGTAGGCGCGACGCTCGCGCCGATTCAGGGTCAGGGTCCGCCGCGCCCACTGCCTGGCCGGCCCGCGCTCCCCGAGCGCCGCATGGGCGAAGGCGATCTGGCCGTAGATGCGGGCCAGGCCGGACGGCTCCTGCTCGAGCTCCCGGTGCTTGTCGACCAGGTAGGTGAGGGCCGAGATGATCATCCGCCAGCGGTCGGCGAAGAACGAGGACTGGTGCCAGTGGACGGTCACCAACGGCTCCTGGAGGGCCAGGATGGGGGCCACCTTGGCTGCCCGGAGCAGCCACTCGTAGTCCTCGGCATAGCTGCCGGGAATATCCTCGTCGACCAAGCCGATGCGGTCCAGGAGCAAGGATCGGCGGACCATGACGGTGGACGGGTGCAGCTCGAACATGCGCGACCGGAGCAGCTGTCGGTGGGTCACCACCGAAGTCGGCGACATCCGGGTGACGGTGCGGTCCCGGTACCTGACGAAGAGACCCGTGGTGACCACGCCGGCATCGGGTCGGGCCTGGAGCTGGGCGACCTGGCGCACCAGCTTGTCGGGCAGCCATTCGTCGTCGTCGTCGCAGAAGGCGACCAGCTCGCCCTCGGCGTGCAGGACGCCGCTGTTGCGGGCCCCGGCCAGACCGGCCGTGCGCTGGTTCCGCACCAGCTTCAAGCGCCGCCGCTCCCCGGGGTCGGCCCATGGCAGGTCGGGGTCGCTCTGGTCGAACACGACCACACACTGCACCGGTCCCGGATAGGTCTGTCCGAGGATCGCCGCCACCGCCCGCCGCAGGAGCTCGGGGCGGTCGCGGGTAGGCACCACCACGCTGACCGACGGCAGCCGCGCCTCAGCCATCACTGCCCGGTCTCCGCAGGTAGCCGTAGCGGAACAGCAGCGGCCAGGTCGAGCCCACCGTGAGCAGGCGCTGGCGCCGGCTCAGCTTGGAGCGCCACTCCTCGTCGAGCCGGAGCGGGACCCGGCCCTGCCGGAAGCGCATCGGGTTGCCGGCCAGGGCGTGGCTGGTTCCGAGCTCGACCCAGCCGTCACCGATCAAGCCCAGCTCACCTTCGACGGCCGGCCGGCCGGCGTGGTCCAGAAGGCGGGCCAGCTCGGCCGACGGGCGGCGGACCAGCGACTCGTAGCGAAGCAGCAGCGTGGGCACGCCGAGCCACCCCAGAAGATGGAACAGGGCGTTGTGGGTGAGCCAGCGGACGCTCATCCGCAGCGGCGCCTTGGTGGCCATCATGGCCTCGCCGTCGACCACCTCCAGCCGCCGCAGCAGCCTGGTCCAGGAGAGGGCCACCCCGCGGCTGTCGCGGACCAGGTGGACGACCCGCAGGTCGATGTCGGGCAGGCGCCGCAGCAGGAACGCGTGGGAGGCGTGCTTGCTGGCGTCGGCGACCAGCGCCGCGCCGGCCACCTCGCCCACCGCCCGGTAGAGCCGGCCGAGCAGGTCGAGATAGCGTCGCAGCCGGGCCCGGTACGGCGGCCAGAGCCCGGGCAGGCACAACAACAGGACATAGCGGTTGCGGTCCACGCTGTCCTTGAGGGCCAGGATCTCGTCGATGTCAAGCGAGTCCCAGCCCCCGAAGGCCTCCTGGCCAACCCGGCGCCAGAACGGGCAGTCACCGAAGCGGGCTCCGCAGCCGCACAGGTTGTTCTCGGCCAGGCCCCGCTGCCAGACGTGGACGAGCTCGCCCACCGACCAGACGCCACCCAGTTGGCCGAGCATACGGTCCAGGAGGGTGCTGCCGCTGCGGCCGATCCCGCCGATGTACAGAAGCCGCAGCGGCCCGTCCGGGATCGGATCGCGAGCGCGGCTGGGCAGGCCTGCCGGTCGTGGAAGGCTCACGAGACCAGGCCTCCGGACTCGGTCGGAGCCACCGGGGGCGAGAGAGCCCCCGGCTTGGCCAGCAGGTCGTCGACCAGCCGCTCGAACGACTGCACGGCCCTGTCCATACCCCGGTGGTGGAACGGGGCTCGGAAGGCGGCCGGGTCGACCATCGCCCGGTCGAGCAGCGCATGCAGGCCGGCCTCGGACTCGGCCAGGAGCACGCTGCCCGTGGCGGCCAGGCGGTGGGTGAAGATGACCTGGTGGTCGTCGACGTGCTCGCCCAGTCGGGGCTGGCGCGGGACGACGACCGGGATCGCGCCCGCGTGCCGTGCGCCGAGGATGGTGCCTGGTCCGCCGTGGCAGACGACCACCGCCGCCTCCCGCATGGCCGCTCCCAGCTCCTCGAACTCGAGATAGCGCCGCCATTCGGCCGGCCCGGTCGGCGGAGCCGAGGTGCCGACCTGCATGAGACAGCGCACCCTCGCTCGATCGGAGGCAAGCCATGCGTCGACCCACCGAACCAGCCGATCGAACGGGTGATGGTCGGTGCCGACGGTTGCCAGCAGCAGCGGCTGGCCGTCGACCGCCGTCACAGCAGGCCTCCGATCACGATGCCTTTGGGGTAGATGTGCCGCTGTTCCTCCCACTGCAACAGGAACAGGTCGCTGAGCGGGTAGCACAACCGGCCGGTCATGGTGGCCGAGTCGATGCGGTCGTAGACCTCCACGTACACGGTTCTCTGGCCGAGCAGCCGGGCCACCAGGAAGAACGGGAAGGCGACGCCGGCGCCGCTCGAGACGACGAGGTCAGGCTGGTAGGAGCGAAGCAGCCGCCAGGCCAGGGCGAGGTTCCGGGCCAGGTTGCCCAGGTTCCGGGTCGTCGGATGGTGGGCCCAGGTCACCGACTCCCCGGCCAGCAGGGACTTGCTGTCCAGCTTCTCGAAGGTCACCCATTTACGATCGTGCCGTTCCCACCATGGCTTTAGGTTGTGAAGCTGAACCAGGTGACCCCCGGAGGAGCAGACGATCAGGACGCGCATGTCGTTCAGTAGGCCCCTCGGGACGAGACCAGCATCGGGATGGTCTTGGACAGAATGAACAAATCATATGCAATCGACCAGTTCTCAACGTAGAAGAGATCGAGCCGGACGTACTCCTCGAATGGCAGCTCGCTGCGCCCGCTGACCTGCCACAGGCCTGTGATACCGGGCCGGACCTGGAGCCGGTCCAGTTGCCACTCGTTGTACAGGGCGACCTCGTCGGGCAATGGCGGACGAGGCCCGACCAGGCTCATCTCGCCCTTGAGCACGTTGATGAGCTGGGGTAGCTCATCGAGGGAGTACTGGCGCAGGATCCGACCGACCCAAGTCACCCGCGGGTCCTTGCGGAGCTTGAACAGCGGCCCGTCGGCCTCGTTCTGGTCGCGCAGCTTCTCGATCATCAGGTCGGCGCCGACGACCATGGTGCGGAACTTGAGCAACGTGAACGGCCGCCCCCGCAGCCCGATTCGCTCCTGGCGGAAGATCACCGGGCCACGCGACGTCAGCTTGATGGCCAGCGCGACGGCGGCGAACACTGGTGCGAGAAGTAGCAGCCCCACGGCGGAGATGACGACGTCACAAATCCGCTTGGCCGCCGCCTGGGCGCGGGTGAGCTGCAGCACGGTGACCGACAGGGTCATCACCCCGCCGATCGTCTGCGGCGCGAGCCGACTGGACAGGACCGTGGGGAGGTTGGCGGTGAAGCGGACCTCGACGTCCTCCAGGCGCCTGGCCTTCATGATCTGGACGACGTCTTCGGTCGTGACCGCACTGGAGGCAACGAACAGGCAGTCGGCCCTGGTCTCGCGGATCAGCTCCTGGATGCGGCTGACCGGGCCGACCACCCGCTGATCGTCGAGCCGCACGGCGTCCATGCTGCCGGCGACGAAGCCGATGGGCAGGAAGCCGAACTCCTTGCCCTGTATGGTGATGGCCAGCTGCTCGCCCTCGGGGTTGGCACCGACGATGAGGGTCCGGAACGTCAGCTTGCCCCGGCGGCGCTGGCGCCGCACCTGCCAGTGCCACAGCCGCCGCGTCCACAGGGCCAGCACCAGCGCGAGCAGCCAGGACAGCAGCATCCACAGCCGGGAGAAGGAGGCCTTTGACCAGAACGACACCATCACGGTAACAGTGATGATCAGGCTGATGGCAACGATGATGCGGCGGAACTCCTCGGCGGTGGAGTACTGGTGCACCCGGTACAGGCGCATGCTCAGATAGACCACCGGCGTGATGAGCGGGACGGTCAACAGCAACAGCCAGAAGTCGAGGGTCGGGACCAGCCGGTCGAAACGGAGCTGGTAGGCGAGCAACAGGGCGAGGAATACCGCCAGGGCGTCGG
>DATABK010000749.1:0-5768 GCA_036259695.1 Actinomycetes bacterium
GGAAGCTGACCCTGGAGCTGGGCGGCAAGGCGGCCAACATCGTGTTCGAGGACGCCCCCCTCGACCAGGCGGTCGAGGGGATCATCAACGGGATCTACTTCAACCAGGGCCACGTCTGCTGCGCCGGGTCGCGGCTGCTGGTCCAGGAGTCGATCGTTGAGCCGCTGGTCGACAAGCTCAAGCGGCGCATGGCGACCCTGCGGGTGGGCGACCCGCTGGACAAGAACACCGACGTCGGGGCGATCAACTCCCGGGCCCAGCTGGACAAGATCACCGAGCTGGTCGCCTCCGGGGAGGCCGAGGGCGCCCAGGCCTGGCAGGCGCCGTGCGAGCTGCCCAGCCGCGGCTTCTGGTTCCGGCCGACGGTGTTCACCTCGGTCGCCCAGTCCTACCGGATCGCCCAGGAGGAGATCTTCGGGCCGGTGCTGTCGGTGCTGACCTTCCGCACCCCCGACGAGGCGGTGGAGAAGGCCAACAACACCCCCTACGGCCTGTCGGCCGGGGTCTGGACCGACAAGGGCAGCCGCATCCTGGAGCTGGCCAGCCGCCTGCGGGCCGGGGTGGTGTGGGCCAACACCTTCAACCGCTTCGACCCGACCTCGCCGTTCGGCGGCTACCAGGAGTCCGGCTTCGGCCGCGAGGGCGGCCGCCACGGCCTGGCCGCCTACCTCGACCTGTCCTAGGCGGGCCCGGCCCGCTCCGCCCGGCTGGCCCGGTGCAGCGGCACCGGGTCGGTCACGCCCTTGAGCGGCACCGGGCCGATGGGCTCGAAGAGGACCGGGCTCCCCGGGCACTCGGCCACCACCTCGTCGGAGACCAGGACCTGGCCGGGGCCGGCGTGGCCGGCGATCCGGGCGGCCAGGTTGACCGTGCGCCCGAAGTAGTCGCCGTCCTGGAACACCACCGGCCCGGCGTGCAGGCCGACATGGGCCGGCGGCAGCCCGGCCTGCGGGGTCCGCTCGACCATCTCCAGGGCCGCCACCACCGCCTGCCCGGGCCGCTGGAAGTGGAACATGACCCCGTCGCCGAGCCACTTGACCGGCTGGCCGCCGTGGGGGAGCGACACCTGCTCGACCAGGTCGGCCAGGCTCGAGGCCAGGGCGGCGGCCGCCCGGTCGCCCCGCTCCTCGGTGAGCCGGGTGTAGCCGGCCAGGTCGAGGAAGCACATGGCCGGCGGCCGCTGCGGCCGCGCCTCGGTGACCACGGCCTCGATGTGGGAGACCAGGTGGTCGATGGTGTAGCGCTCCTGGTGGCGGGTGTAGAGGGCGACCAGCATCCGCTGCACGACCCCGGCCAGCTGGTCGCTCATCTGCGAGGCCGTCTCCCGCATCTGCTGCTCGTCCATGCCCGAGGCCAGCAGCGGCCCCTCGACGTGGTCGTGGTAGAACTCCGGCTCGGCCTGGGCGATCCGGCGCAGGTTCTCGCCGTAGACCCGCGCCACCCGGATCAGCACCCCGTCGTCCAGGCCCAGCATCCGCCCCAGCTGGGCGCTGCCCAGCAGGTCCCGGTCGAGCGGGTGGATCGGGTCCTCGGGCTGGGGGCGGCCCAGCCCCGAGGCCTCGTGGACCCGCTGCACCAGCCGCATGGGCAGCCCCTGCTCGGCGCAGAGCTCCTTGTAGGTCGTCCCGGTCAGCGGCCGCCCGGCCATCGACACCAGGTCAAGGAAGGCCAGCGACAGCCGCCCGTCGGCGATCGCCCGCCCGATCCCCTCCAGCGACAGCCCGGCCCGCTCGCAGGCGTCCACCAGCCGGACCCGCCGCACGTCCCCCAGCCCGTAGGGCGCCGCCCCCTGGCCGCCCCGCAGGATCCCCAGCTCGACCAGCCGCCCGATCAGCTCCGGGTCCACCCGCGCCCGAGCGGCCAGCTCAACCCCGGAGAACGAGGTCTCCTCCATACCCTGCCCACCCACCCCTTCGGCCCGCCCCGACCCATCGGGAAGTCTATGCTGGTTGGCCTGGTACCGACCGGTGGAGGCTGCGGTGGCCGAGGGCGAACGGCTGGACGTGCGCAAGACCTACAAGCTGTACATCGGGGGCAAGTTCCCCCGGACCGAGTCGGGCCGGTCGTACCTGATCAGTGACGACAAGGGCCGGCCCTGGGCGAACGCCTGCCGGGCCTCGCGCAAGGACGTGCGGGACGCGGTCCAGGCGGCCCGCAAGGCCCAGCCGGGCTGGGCCGGGGCGACCGCCTACAACCGCGGCCAGATCCTGTACCGGGTCGCCGAGATGCTGGAGGGCCGGCGCGAGCAGTTCGTCGACGAGGTCGCCCGGGCCGAGGGGCTGACCCGGAAGGCCGCCGCCGAGACCGTCGACAAGGCGGTCGACCGATGGGTGTGGTACGCCGGCTGGGCCGACAAGCTGGCCCAGGTGTTCGGGTCGGCCAACCCCGTGGCCGGGCCCTACTTCAACTTCTCGGTGCCCGAGCCGACCGGGGTCGTCGGGGTGGTCGCGCCCGCCGGGTCGTCGCTGCTCGGGCTGGTGTCGCGGCTGGCCCCGGTGATCGTCTCCGGCAACACCGCCGTGGTCGTCGCCTCCGAGACCCGGCCCCTGCCCGCCATCACCCTGGCCGAGGTCCTGGCCACCAGCGACCTCCCCGGCGGCGTGGTCAACCTGCTCACCGGGTTCGCGGCCGAGCTGGTCGGGCCGCTGGCCTCGCACCTGGACGTCAACGCCCTCGACCTGGGCGGCCTCGACCTGGCCCTGTACCGCGAGGCCGAGCTGGCCGCGGCCGAGAACGTCAAGCGGGTCGTCCCGCCACTGAAACTGTCGGACCGCGACTGGCGTTCGGACGACAAGGGGCAGGACCCCTACTGGATCGCCGCCTTCCTGGAGATCAAGACCGTCTGGCACCCGATCGGGGTCTGACCCGCCGGGGGAAATTGTCTGGATCGCGTCGGGTAGCATGGCGGTAGTCCCAACCACCCATTGACCGTCGGCGAAGCCATCCCCGGCGGCAGACAGGGAGGCCTCCCAGTGCCCAGCGACCCGATGGACGCGATCGTCAACCTGGCCAAGCGCCGCGGCTTTGCCTTCCAGTCGAGCGAGATCTACGGCGGGATCCGCTCGAGCTACGACTACGGTCCGCTCGGGGTCGAGCTGAAGAACAACATCAAGAAGGCCTGGTGGCGCTCGATCGTGCAGCTGCGCGACGACGTCGTCGGCCAGGACGCGGCCATCATCATGGCCCCCCGGGTCTGGGAGGCCTCCGGGCACCTGGAGTCGTTCTCGGACCCGCTGGTCGAGTGCACCAACTGCCACCAGCGCTTCCGCGAGGACCACCTGATCGAGGCGTTCGAGGCCAAGCACGGCCGGCAGCCCGTCGAGGGCGAGCTGAAGTGCCCAAACTGCGGCGGCGGGCCGTTCACCGACCCCCGAAACTTCAACCTCATGTTCAAGACCTTCATGGGGCCGGTCGAGGACAACTCGGCCGTGGTCTGGCTGCGGCCCGAGACGGCCCAGGGGATCTTCGTCGACTTCCCGATCATCCAGCAGGTCAGCCGCAAGAAGATCCCCTTCGGGATCGCCCAGATCGGCAAGGCGTTCCGCAACGAGATCACTCCCGGGAACTTCATCTTCCGGACCCGGGAGTTCGAGCAGATGGAGCTCGAGTTCTTCGTCGAGCCGGGCTCCGACTCCGAGTGGCACCAGCGCTGGATCGACCTGCGCCGCGACTGGTACCTGGACCTGGGACTGCGCGAGGAGAACGTGCGCCTGCGCGAGCACGGGCCCGAGGAGCTGGCCCACTACGCCAAGCGGGCCGTCGACATCGAGTACAAGTTCCCGTTCGGCTGGTCGGAGCTGGAGGGGATCGCCAACCGGGCCGACTTCGACCTGTCCCAGCACCAGAAGTTCTCCGGCCAGGACCTCACCTACCACGACCAGGAGACCGACACCCGCTACATCCCGTACGTGGTCGAGCCGTCGGCCGGGGCCGACCGCTCGGCCCTGGCCTTCCTGGTCGACGCCTACCGGGAGGAGGAGGCCCCCACCGCCTCCGGCGGGACCGAGAAGCGCACCGTGCTGCGCTTCCACCCCCGCCTGGCCCCGATCAAGGTGGCCGTGCTGCCCCTGTCCCGCAACGAGCAGCTCAGCCCGATGGCCCGCGAGATCGCGGCCCCGCTGCGCGAGCGCTGGATGATCGACTACGACGACGCCCGCTCGATCGGCCGCCGCTACCGCCGCCAGGACGAGATCGGGACGCCGTTCTGCGTCACCGTCGACTTCGACTCCCTCCAGGACCGGGCCGTCACCGTCCGCGACCGCGACACCATGACCCAGGACCGGGTCGGCCTCGACCGCCTCGTCGGCTACCTGGAGGAGCGGCTGCCCCGGTAGCGGCGATGCGCGTCCTCGCGGTCGTCGCCACCGGCCCCGGCGTGGTCGACGGCGCCCGGCCGGCCCTCGACCCGCTGGACCTCGCCCTGGTCCGGGGGGACGCGGTGTTCGAGGCCCTGCGGGTGTACGCCGGCCGGCCGTTCCGCCTCCGGGAGCACCTGGACCGGCTGGCCACCTCGGCCGCCGCCGTGGAGCTGCCCCTGCCCGGCGGGCTCGAGGAGCTGGCCCTGCGGGCCGTCGCCGAGGCCGGCGGCGGCGACGCGGTCCTCCGGCTCATCTGCACCCGGGGCCCGGAGGGGTCAGGGGAACCCCGGAGGGGTGCCCCGGTCGATCGGGAGGGGTCAGGGGACGGTGGGCCGGCGGCGTTCGCCATCTGCACCGACATCCCGGCCTCGTTCGAGCCCGACCGGCGCCGCGGGCTCCGGCTGGTCCTGCTCACCACCGCCGCCGACCCGCTGGTCCGGGCGGCCTCCCCGTGGCTGCTGCCCGGGGTCAAGAGCATCAGCTACGCCACCAACATGGCCGCCCAGCGGACGGCCAGGGCGGCCGGGGCCGACGACGCCGTCCTGGTCGGCCTGGGCGGCGAGCTCCTGGAGGCGCCAACGGCCAACCTCTGGTGGCGGTCCGGCCACACCCTCTTCACCCCCTCGCTCGACCTTGGCATCCTGGCCGGCATCACCCGGGCCGTCCTCGGCGAGCTGGCCCCCGCCCTCGGCCTCAAGGTCCTCGAGGGCGTCTACACCGCCGAGGACCTGGCCGCGGCCGACGAGGCCTTCCTCTCCAGCTCGACCCGCGAGGTCATGCCCGTGGTCGAGGTCGACGGCACCCCCATCGCCGACGGCCACCCCGGCCCGACCGCCACCGACCTCCAGGCCGCCCTCCGCCACCTGGCCACCGCCACCTAGTCTGGGCGACCCGGCGGAATCGGCACGCCGGAAGTACCGTGGGGGCATGCGGTTGGGGGAGGAACGGGCGCCGACGGGATGGCGGTGGCTGGTCGTCGGCGGGGCGGTGGTCGTGCTGGTGGCCCTGCCCGGGCTGGTGGGGGCGGTGCCGGCCCGGGACCGGCCGGTGGCGGCGGCCGAGCTGCTGGCCAAGGTGCTGGGGTCGGAGCGGGTCGCCTACCAGGGGTATGCCGAGGCGCGGGCCGGGCTCGGCCTGCCCGACGTGCCCCGGGCCGGGCGGGTGGTGGCGCTGCTGGGGGAGACGACCCGGATGCGGGCGTTCGTGGCCGGCCCCCAGGCATGGCGGGTGGACGAGCTGACCCCGGTCGGGGAGCGGGGCCTGTACCGGACCCGGTCGGGGACCTGGCAGTGGGACTCGGGGGAGCGGCGGGCGGTGGCCACCCGGGGGGAGGCGGCGGTCCGGTTCGCCCGGCCCGCCGACCTGCTGCCGCCCGAGCTCGGACGGCGGGTCGCGGCCGCCGCCGGGGCC
>DATABK010000750.1:0-7231 GCA_036259695.1 Actinomycetes bacterium
CGACCATCGACCAGTGGTGCCGGCAACGCGTTGACGCCACCGGCCAGCCACCGACCCGAGCGCCATGAGATCCATTTCCGCTAGGTACGACGCCGACCCGCACCCGCCCATGGAGGGATGACGATGGCCAGCCCCCAGATCGACCATGGCGTCAATACCTCCCAGGAGGTACTGCGCCGCCGGCTCATCGGCGTGGCCGCCGTCACCGTCGTTCTCGCCACCCTTCATTTCACCGACCATGTCATCCGCGGCCAGCTAGTGCTGGACCGGGGCCTCGACCCGGCCTGGAACCACAGCGGCTGGCCGTTCCAGGCCCGCTTCACCCCCTTCACCATCAGCCTCATCCTGGTCTACGGGCTCCTGCTCGGCGGCATCCTCCTCACCTTCCGCAAGCAGGCGTGGGCCGGCTACTGGCTGGTGACGGCGATCCTTCTCGGCGCTGTCGTCACCCAGGTCCACTTCGGCCCGGGCCCCAACACCGAATCCCCCAGCGTGATCATCGACACCTACGGCAGTCGCGCGGTCGGGATCACGGCGGTCATCATCACCTTCGCCATCGTCGCGACCCTCATCGCGATGGCCGCGCAGGCCATCTGGGTCCGCCGGGTCACCGGACGCTGGTGATGACCCAGCTGGGCCACAGCTTCTATGAGGGCCACCGCCAACCGCTTGGCGATCACCTTGACCGCCCGCGCCTGCATCGCCTCGGTCATATGCCGGTAGCGGGTGCCGATCATGGAGCCCTCGCGCTCGCCACGGCGGCCCGGCGACGATACGGCGGTCACCGGTAACTAACCGCACCCTCACCTCACCAGGGGCGGTCGGTCAGACCTCAACGTCAACCGGACGTCCATGCCACTTCAGCGAGTTCATCAACACCATGGGGCAGCTGCCGTGATTGCCATGAGGTAGCGGTTCGCACCAACGGCTGTGACTGGGCAGTGGCATAGCATGTCGGCCATGCGGTTTCACATCGACGCCATTCTGTTCGACGTCGACGGCACCCTGGTGGATTCCACTGGTGTGGTCGTCCGGACCTGGAAGACCTGGGCGGCCAAGCGCGGGATCGATGCCGAGGAGATCCTTCGCGTCTGCCATGGTCGGCGGACCGAAGACACGGTTGCCTTGTTCCTGCCGGTCGAGCAGCGGGTCTCAGCCACGGCTGAGCTGGAGCAGCTGGAGTTGGCGGACCTGGACGATGTGATCGCACTTCCCGGGACGCAGACGCTGCTGCCGGATCTCCCTGCTGATCGCTGGGCCGCGGTGACGTCGGGATCGCGGGCCTTGATGCGGGCCCGCCTGGCAGCCGCTGGCCTGCCCGTCCCCGAGGTGCTGGTGTCGGCGGACGACGTCAGTGTCGGCAAACCCCACCCGGAGGGCTATCTGAAAGCGGCTGCCGCACTCGGCTACGACATCGCCCGCTGCTTGGTGGTCGAAGACGCCCCGGCCGGTATCCAAGCTGGCCATGCTGCCGGAGCGCACACCCTCGCGGTGGCCACCTCCCACAGCGTCTCGGAGCTGTCCTCGGCAGATGCCGTCGTCCCTGATCTGACCGCCTGCACGGTGGAGCGCACTGCTGACGCCCTGCTGCTGACCACGACGGCCTGACCAATTCGAGCGACGACGGCCTCCGCGCTGATCCGCTCTAAGACCTGGACGGCACGAACCGGACCCGGTCAGGGACCATACCGTCTATGGCATGCAAGGGGTGAGGGGTTCAAATCCCCTCAGCTCCACCAGGCAGAGCTGGACCGCATAGGCTTGGAGCATCGGGGTCGGTAGTGGAGGTCGTGCCGAGGAACTGGGGCCCGCGTCTGCGGCGACGGCGACAACGACCAGGACCACGTCAGTTGTTACAGACAGCGTTCGATTAGCTACGCTGAGCGTGGGACCATGCGAGACCCGCGACGGTGCTTTCGAGCGCCTCGGGATGGGGGGGCGTATGTCCGGCCTGAGCAATGGATTGCGGCTCTGCCTGTTAGGCCGGTTCGAGTTGCGGGCCGGTGAGCGGCTGCTGATCGACCGCGGCTGGCGGCGGATCAAGGCCAAGGCCCTGCTGAAACTGCTGGGGTTGCAGCCGGGGAGGGCGCTCCACCGGGAACAGGCCATGGAGCTGCTCTGGCCGCACCTGGAGCCGGCGGCGGCGGCCAACCAGCTCTACAAGAGCCTGCACTATCTTCGGGCCGAGCTCGCCCGGGGAGGGGTCACGACGCCGGTGGTGGCGGCGGGCGAGGAGCTGGTGGAGTTGGCCGACGCCGTGCGGGTCGACGTCGACGAGTTCCGCATCCGCGCGCGAGCCGCCCGCGAGCAGAAGGAGTTGGCGCTGTACGAGCAGGCGCTGGAGGTGTATGCGGGCGAGCTGCTGCCCGAGGACGTGTTCGAGGAGTGGGCAAGCGGGCCGCGGGAAGAGCTGCGGAGCCTGCGGCTGGCCTTGCTGCTGGAGCTGGGCCGCGACTACCGGGCCGCCGGCCAGCCGGAGCGGGCCGTCGAGGTGCTGGGGACCCTGCTGCGGGACGATCCGCTGCAGGAGGAGGCGCACCGCCTGCTGATCCGCCTGTTCGTGGAGCGAGGAGAGCGCCAGAAGGCGCTGGGGCAGTACCAGCGGTGCCGGGAGGTCCTCCGGCGCGAGCTCGGCGTGGACCCCTCGCCGGAGACTGAGGCGCTGCACCGCGAGATGGTCGAGGGTGGCCTGGCGGCGACACCGACGCGGGGAGCCGACCGGGCGCTGCTGCTGGAGGAGCTCGGCGACGTCATGCGCCGCGCCGGCGACGTCACCCGCAGCGGGCCGCTGTATGAGGAGGCGGCCACGCTGCTGGAGGTCGCCGGCGACGGGATGGCGGCGATGCGGGTCCGGGGCAAGGCCGTGCTGGGCCACATTCTGGGCGGCGAGGTGGCCGAGGCGGCCCAGCTGCTGGAGCTCACCGAGGCAGCGATCGGGTCCCAGTGGGCCGACTACCTCACCGCCCGCACCTACTACCTGCTGGCCCAGCTCCGCTGGCACAACGGCCGCTACCTGGAGGCACTCGACGCCGCCGAGCGCGCCCTGGCCGCCGCCCGCTCCAGCGGGGACCCGCGGGAGCGCTCCCAGGCGTACGAGGTCCTCGCCCTGGCCTGCCACGCGCTCGGTGATTGGCAGCGCGGGGTCGGCTATGAGCTGCAGCGCCAGCAGCTCGCCATCGACGACGGGTTCGACGTCGACGAGGCGCTGGAGGCGCATCTGTGCCTGTGGGAGTACCACCTCTACGGCGACCGCCCCTACCCCGAGGTGGAGGCGTCGGTCCGTGCGACCCTGCAACGGGCCGAGTCGGTCGGCAACGTGCGCGCCATGGCGCTGTGCCAGCACGCCCTGGGTTCGGTCCTGTTCCTGGTCGGCCGTTGGCCCGAGAGCCACGACGCGCTCGGGCGCAGCGTCCGCCTGGCCCGCTCGGTGGGGGCGGCCCAGGGTGAGGTGATCGGCTCCCAGCGGCTCGGGCTGCTGGAGACGGCCATGGGCCGGCTCGAGGACGGCTACGAGCGGCTGCGCCAGACGGACACGGTCGCCCGGGCGTCCGACAGCGTCCAGGTCCGCCACCACAGCTTCACCCGCACGCTCACCTCGCTCGCCCAGAACCGGCTCCAGGCCGGCGACCTCGACGGGGCCACCGCCTGGATCCAGGAGAGCTTCGCCGTGCAGGGCGAGGTCGGCGAGTGCATCACCTGCGACGGGCTCCTGTACCCGGTCGCGGTCCCGATCTTCCTGGCCGCCGGCGAGCTTGAGCGAGCCGAGCTCGCCTGCGCCCGCGCCGAGGAACTGGCCGCCTCCTTCCGCAGTCGCGCCCGGGGCGCCGGCGCCCAGCACGCACGCGGGCTGGTGGCCGCCAAGCGCGGCGACCTGCTGGCGGCCAGGGAGGCCCTGGCGGCCGCGGTGGCCACGTTCGAAGCCCTCGGCCAGCCCTATGACGCGGCCCGCTCCATGCAGGCGCTGGCCCTGGTCGGCCGCAGAGCCGGGACCGACGGCGGTGCGGCTGCCGACGACTTCGAGCGGCGCGCCCGCCGGCTCTACCGCCGCGTCGGGGCCGACCCCGACCCCGACCGGCTGGGGGTCAGCCTCGCCTGAGCCGGAGCCTGAGCCGGAGAAGGTTCGGAGAAGGTCGTCCGCCTAGGCTGCCATCAGCGCCGCCGGACCAGACCGGGGCCCGAGGACGGGAGGGGCAGATGCCGCTCTTCATGGACATCCACGACAAGGTCGAAGGCGCCACCGCGGCCGATGTCGCCGACGCCCACCGTAAGGACCTCGAGATCCAGGACGGCCACGACGTCCGCTACCTCCGCTACTGGTTCAACGAGGAGACCGGGCGGATCTTCTGCCTGGCCGAGGGCCCCAGCCGCGAGGCGGTCGACCGGGTGCACCGGCTCTCCCACGGGCTCGCCGCCGACGAGATCCTCCAGGTCGTCGAGGGTTCCTGACCGAGCGGTACGGTCGGCGATGACGGGCTGGCTGGGCGAAGCACAGACCAGAGATTTGCCAGAACCTGCGCTACGCGCAACCTCGCCTAGCCACACGACGCAACCCTCGACAGCGCCTCTCACCTGGCCCGGTCATTGGCGCCGTCTTGTAGGCCCGGGATTGATGGGACGCCCGGTTGGCCGTCCTGGTCGCGCGCTGGCGCGCCACCAGCACGGGATTGGGTGCCAGCGGCGACGGTGTCAGCGCGTGATCGCCACCTTGAGGGCCTTGGTCTCGGCTGCCCGGCCGAAGGTGTCGTAGGCCTCCATGATGTTGTCGAAGGTGAACCGGTGGCTCACGAACTTCTCCGGCTTGAGTTTGCCCTGGGCGACGAGTCTGAGCAGCATCGGCGTCGTCGTGGCGCTCACCAGGCCGGTCGTGATCGCCACGTCCTTGATCCACAGCTCCTGGAGCTTCAGCTCCACTGACTTGCCGTGCACGCCGACGTTCGCCACCGTGCCGCCGGGGCGGATGAGGTCGGTGGCCATCTCGAAGGTCGCCGGCACGCCCACGGCCTCGATGGCGACGTCGACGCCGAGGCCGTCGGTCATGGCCAGGACTTCATCCCTCCAGCTCGCACCGCCGCTGTTGACGCCGTCAGTGGCGCCGAAGCCCTTGGCCTGCTCGACCCGGTTGTCGTCGAGGTCGATGGCGATGATGCGGGAGGCGCCGTAGAGTCCGGCGGTCATCATCGCCGCCAGGCCCACCGGTCCGGCGCCGATGACGGCGACGACGTCGCCGGGCTTCACGCGACCGTTGCGGACTCCGATCTCGAAGCCCGTGGGCAGGATGTCGGAGAGCATGAGCGCGGCCTCGTCGCTCACGCCCTCAGGCAGCTTGTGCAGGGAACTCTCGGCAAAGGGGACCCGCACGTAGTCCGCCTGGGTACCGTTGATGAGGTGGCCGAAGATCCAGCCGATGCCCGAGATGCCCTCGTCGTCGAGACAGTGCGCGGGCAGCTGCTGGTGGCAGTAGGAGCATGAGCCGCACGAGGTGATGCAGGAGATGATCACGCGGTCGCCCACGGCGAGCTTGCTCACCGCCTGGCCGACCTCGGTGATCGTCCCGACACCTTCGTGCCCGAGGATCCGCCCGTCGGTCACCGCCGGGACGTCTCCCTTGAGGATGTGCAGGTCGGTCCCGCAGATCGTGGTGGTGTCCACCTGCACGATCACGTCGGTCGGGTCGGTGATCTCCGGGTTGGGTACCTCCTCCCAGGCCTTCTGACCCGGTCCGTGGTACACGAGCGCCTTCATCAGGGGACCTCCTTGTCGTCGTGTGCCGATGCCGGTCGGCCAGACGTCGCGGGTGCGAATGCAGTACGCCCATCCTCGGGGCCGGACCGATTGCCCCGTACAGGAACGATCGTCCCAAGCGGGCACCTCGTGCGCAACAGGTTGATCCGGTGGGGATCCTGCCGCCGCTTCCGTCGCTTGGACCGCAGTAGGCCGTCCACTTGTCCTGCTACCACCAGCCCTGGCGTTTGGCCCAGCGCAGTAGGAACCCGGAGATGACCGCCATCACCGCCACCACCATCGCCAGGTGCGGGAAGTCGGTACGGTCGTTGACGATGATGTTCATCCCGTACACCGACGACAGGGCGGTGATCGGCAGGGTGAGCACGGCGATCAGGGCAAGCCGCTCGGCGGCGATCGTCACCTTGGTGTCGGTTCTCGCCTTGTAGAACTCGATCACGCCCTCCAGGTAGCGGATCTGGCCGTCGGCCACGCCGCTGACTCGGGCGAACTGGTCCTCGATGTCGGCCACCAGCGGCTGCCCGTCGGAGGGCACGAAGCGGCCCAGCGCCGACATGCGCCCGTAGATCTGGTGGCCCAGGGCGGCCATGTTCGACACCGCCAGCAGGGCGTGACGGGTCCGGAACAGCTCCTCGAGGAATTGCTCGGGGTCGCCCAGGTGGCCGGAGGTGACCCGCTGCTCCAGCGGCCACACGTCCCGGGTAACCGTCTCCACGAACGCCTCCTGGCCCTGGGCCAGGGCCGACACCAGCGCATACGACAGCTCGAACGCCGAGGTCGGATGCAGCCGTCCCGCCTGGATCCGACGCAGCACCGCCCGGGTCTCCCGCTGCGCCGTCTCCGGCGGGACCGCCGGGTTGACCGGCCCGTGGACGGTGACCAGGTAGCGGGGCCCGATGAACTGGTCGAGCTCTACATAGTGGACATGGCCGCCGCGGCCCAGTTCGGGGGCGTGGAGGACCACGAACACATGGTCACGGTAGGCGTGCACCTTGGGCACGGCGTTGCGCTCGATGCAGGCGCGGACGGCCAGGGGGTGGAAGCAGAACACCTCCGTCAGCACCCGGGCGGCCTCCTCGTCGCAGACGGGGATGTCCACCCAGACCAGCCGGTCGTGGCGGGCCAGCAGCCTTGCCAGCTCCTCTACCGGATGCTGCTCGACTCCATCCCCGGTCACGACCCGAACGTCGATCCCGCTCCTCACGCGAACGTCCATCCGACCCGCCTCCTTCCTTCCTTCACTGGCTCGTGGCCGCTTGGTGATGATGAGCATCGCCTAGGCGAGTGTTGACGCTCGAACACGCACTGTTAGATTATGAACACTGGACCTAAAGCCCAGGAAGACAGCCCAACATGGGACACTCCACCCCCGAGGTTTCGGTGACCTTCGTCGGTGCGGCGACGCTCGACGGGATCGCGCTGGTGCCGCAGTTCCCACAGCCGGATGAGCGGCTGGTCGCGGAGGAGATCGCGTACGCGGGCGGTGGGC